>JAYYUU010000337.1:0-6583 GCA_036343835.1 Candidatus Latescibacterota bacterium
GCTATACCTTCCTATTGCTGGTCTAGCTGATCGAAGGCCCCGAGGGACCGATGCTCGTCGACACCGAGCTGACCCATGTCGACGATATGAACCAGGGCGCCGCCCACGTCCTCGCCGAGCCGATCGTCCAGGCCCCCGAGGAAGATATCTGCGCCCAACTGCAACGCCACGGCCACGCCCCCCAAGACATCCGCTGCGTCTTTATCACCCACCTCCACTTCGACCACGTCGACCAGCTCGACCTCTACCAAAACGCCCGCCTCGTCGTCTCCAAACGCGGGCTACAAGAAGCCCTGGCCACCGACCCCTCCTGGGCGCCAACCAAGACGCTTAGACTGCTCGACGACAGCGCCAAACACCGCACCATCGCCATCGACGACGACGAAATATACCCGGGCATTGACGTGGTCTGGACCGGCGGCCACAGCCCTTGCAGCCAGGTGGTCTACGTGCGCACCGCCTTGGGCGATGTGGCCCTGGCCGGCGACGCGATCTTCCGCGTCGACCAACTCGCAAGCGAGATCCCCATCGGCATCTGGCACGACCTCGACGACGCGCGTGGCGCCATCGACAAACTCGACGCGCGCCAGGCCATCGTCCTGCCCAGCCACGATCCCGATGTCTTTGCGCGCTTTCCCGAGGGACTAATCGGCTGAGGTGCCCAGCAACTCCCGAGCCTCGGTGTCCTGGCGCGCCTCTTGCCAGGTGTAGTCGACCTCGCCCGCATAAAAGGCCTCGGGCTGGTCTACCGCCCAGAGCTGTTTGCGGATCAGCCAGTTCTGCGGGTCGAGGCGCACCGCCTGCTCGAGCTCGGCAATCGCCTCTGGCTTTTTGTCCTGCGCCAATAGCGCGATGGCCAGTTGAAAACGGGCGTCGGCCTCCTGCTCATCCGGCGTCAGCGCGCGCGGCGCGCCACCCCCCTCCATCCCCTCCCAGCGCTCGGGCACAATCGCACCGCGCGCCCACTGCTCCAACTCGGCGCGAAAACCGGCAACCTCGATATCGACGCTGCTCACCGGCATCACCAACCGGCCCGTCTCATCGACGGCGATGCCCACCGGCACGTATTTTAAATTGTAGGCCTTGCCGATAAAGTTGTGCTGGTCCAATAGCGCCCGGTACGTCCCGCTGGCCTTTTCGACCCACGGGCGGGCCACCTCAGCCCCCTGGGCATCCTGGGCAATGACCACCACCTCGACGGCATTTCCGTATTCAGTATAAAATGACTGCCAACCTGGCAGTTGCCCTCTGCACCCTCACCACGAAGCCCACATATAAAAGAAGGTCTTCTTGCCGCGAAAATCGCTGGAGGAAACGAGTTCGCCGCTGTATAAATCCGGCAGCGCAAAAGCCGGCGGCACTTGCCCTACGCCCAGCCCACCCTCTGCGCGCAACCCCCGCGACACCAGCAGTACCTCATCGGCCACCCTCCACTCCAACCCCAAAGGCTCTGCAAAGTCGTCGAGCCGGACAAAGCGCACCGCATCTAAAACCTGTACAGCTGCCCCATCGAGCGGAATGCACAGATCCCCCCCAACACATCGCCCACTGGCCGCCAATATCCTTGCACTCGGCATCTATGGCCTGGCCAAAGGCCTCAGCCGGCACCCAGACCACCTCCCCCTCCTGCCGCGCGGCCGGTTGCAACTCAAACACTCGGCCATCTAGCGTTGCATTCAACAAGTGCATCGCATCCTCTCCCTGCACTCGCGACGGCACCAGCCCGACGCAGAGCGCTAGCGCTATAATGAGTTTAAAGCCCATATTTCCCAATCTAGGTGTGCGCCCTTCGGCCTGTCAACATTGACAACAACCCCTTCCGCCGCTTAGCTATGATATCAGATTGACCTCGTGATGTCCGGATGTGAACCATTGGCCTCTGACAGCAGCCGATCAACATAGCCAACATCAGTTTATCAAATTTAGTACGAGCCCTAGCGTTGGCGACTAGAATAGCTGAGGGCCAGGCGAGGGTATGCCCACAGCGGCTTGCTGTCCCCCGGAGCCGCAGGATTGCGGCATAGGGGGATAGCCCTCGGAGCGGCGCAGGATGCGAAGCGAGAATGAGCGAAGGGCATACCCTTGCCTAGCCCATCCACACGCAGATCTAGCGCCTAACGCCAAACGACATAAATGCAGACCATGCTCCGCAAAATCCTCTATGTCCTCATCGCGACCACCTGCGCCGCCGCCCCCATCGAATTCTACGCGCGGCACCGCTTTCCCGAATTTATCGACCGGCAGCAGTTCGAAGAGCTGGCCTTTATCCGCTTGCTCAACTCCGGCGTGATCTACCGCCCCGGCAGCAACTACGACGAGCGCTTTGGCTTCCTCAACAACCCCAATATCCGCGAGACCGTGCGCACCGACGAATATAGCTACACCGTCCAGACCAATGCCCTCGGCTTCCGCACCCACGAGCTCGAGCCCAAACCTCCGGGCCAACGCCGCCTGATGCTATTGGGCGATTCGATGTTCTTCGGCGTCGGCGTCGACTACCCCGCCTCGATCCCCGCCCTGCTCGAAGACCTGCGGGATTCGCTGCGGGTCTACAACTTTGCCATGCTCGGTCACAACACCGTCCAGTCGCGTATCGCCGCCCGCGCCTTCACCGCCGGGATCAAGCCCGACCACATCGTCTGCGGCGTCTTTATCGGCAACGATCTGCTCTCCAACGCCCTCAACTACGCCGATGGTAAAAACCGCATCGCTACCCACCTCGACCAGGTGGCCGCCACCAGAGACCGCCTCCGCACCGAGCTCACCCCCTATGCCTGGAGTACCGCCCTGCGCGCGGCGACCTACTCGGCCTACATACCCCACCTCCGCTACCAGTGGGCCACCGAACCCGCCATCGTCGCGGCCACCTGCGACCACCTCGCCGCCATCGACCGCATCGCCACCCAGGCCGGCAGCACCTTTGCCGCCGTGCTCATCTACCCCAAGGACGCCGTCGCCGGCGGGCTGGTAGCGCAATGGTCACAAAGCCGCCACCCGGGCCGGCTAATCGCCCAGCGCTGTCGCGAGCGCGGCATCGAGGTCCTCGACCTGCTCGACCACATCGAGGGCAGCGCCGCCTGCGACCGCTACTACTACGCGCAAGACGGCCACCTCAACGCCGCCGGCAACACCCGCATAGCCCAACTCATCGACGACCACTACCTCGCGCGCTAAAACCCGCTTTGCTTTCGCCGCGAAATTCCCTATATCCTTCCACACCATGACCCTACACGTCCAGACCGACTTTCCCGGCGGCAATGCCTGCGCCATCGATGTGCGGGAAACCCCCGACCGCGATATCATCTACTTCGCCGCCGATCCCCGCGGCGGCACCGAGGCGCTGTGGTTTTACTTCCGGGTGGTCGAATGCTCGACACGCCCCGTCGAGCTGGTGCTGACCAATCTCGACACCTGCCTCGGCGGGGGCGGCGATCACTGGGAGCGGGTCCGCCCCGTCGTCCGCCAGTCCGGGGCCACCTGGGAGCGTTTGCCCAATGCCCAGATCGACACCCTCGCCGACGGTCGGCGCCAGGCCGCCTGGACCGTGACCCCGCGCTACGGCTCGTTCGAATACGCGCTGTGCTACCCCTATGGTCTGGGCGATTTGGAAATGACCCGCGCCGCCTGCGGCGACTACTGGCGCCTGGACCTCATCGGCGTCACCGCCACGGGCCAGCCCCTGCCGCGCCTGAGCAACACCACAGCCGAGACCGACGCCCCCGGGCTCTACCTGGTCGCCCGCCAGCACGCTGGAGAGACGCCCGGCTCCTGGGTGCTCGACGGCCTCTTGCGCCGAGCCGCCCAAATACTCGACCCGACCCAGCTGCTGATCTGGACCGTGCCCCTGGCCCATCTCGATGGGATCGCCGCCGGAGAATACGGCAAAGACCCCTTTCCCTGGGATCTAAACCGCGCTTGGACCACCCCGCCAATGCGCCACGAAGTACGAGTCCTGCAAAGCGACCTAGCGCGCTGGGCCCAACGCGCCACCCCCGCCCTCGCCATCGACTTCCACGCCCCTGGTCCCACCGAGGCCGAGGGCGCCTATTTCTTTTTGCCCCGCACTACGCGCCCCGCCGAATCCCTCGCCACCGCGCAACACGCCGTCGCGGCAATTGTACCCGCCCTTCCCAAAGCCCTCCTGCACACCCGACCCACCCGCCAGGTCGACCACCCCTCGCGCTGGGACCCAACCGCCACCCTCGACTCCTATATTTGGGACCACTTCGAAATTCCCTGCCTCCCCCTCGAAGTCCCCTATACCTCCAGCCACAATGCGCTGCTCACCCGCGACCAGTATCGACGCCTCGGCAGCGCGCTATTGGAGGGAATCTGCACTCATTTGCAAGTTCCACTCGTCGATTAATCTCGCCATTTCGCCATCTGATAAATTTTTTTATTTTTTTAACCGGCATAATAATTAGATACTTGTGTAATCTCAGTAATTTTTTTGCGATGGGAATTAAAGTCGCTAGGGAAAATGCCGATATCGTATGAATAGGAGGTGTGTGCCTATGCTCCCCATACGATTCGCAATCGGGCTACTCCTGCTCGGTCTCTGCACGCCGACCTGGGGCCAGTCGCTAATAGTCGAAGCGAAGATAAGCGATTCCACCCACATCGACGTGAGGCTTGGTGAAATCGTCGAAATCGAGATCCGCGCCGATCTCAGCGGCCATGCGGCCACGGGTATTTCGTTCTATGTGAAACTGCCCGCCGGGCCCTTCGCCATCATCGATCAAGGTGGTCACGCCATGGAAGGCGTGCGTCCCTGGCTACCCGGATCGCTATTTGCAGGGGCGATGGAAACGGATAACTGCCTGGTCATCGGTCGCGAGGCGGGTCTCAACCAGCAATTGCTGGCCTATTCCCTGATCCCGGGACCGGGCAAGAGCGCAGCCGCAGCGGCAAAGGCGTCGTCGGCCGCTTCCAGTTTATGTCCAAGGAGCCGATCGACAACGCCCGCATCGAGGTCTTTTCCAACCCCGTCCACGACTCCTTCTTAGTACTCGAGGATGGGTTGACCGAGCGCCGCTTCCGCGGCGTGCAAGGCCTCGAAGTCTCAGCTTTCCGGCCCACCCTAGTCCACACACGCGACTCGTGGGGAGCAATAAAGACCCGCTACGCAGCGGACTGAAGTCCATCTACAATGTGTGCCCCGAGGGGGAAGCCCTGGTCGGTCCGTCCGGTTGGGGCTTCTCACGTTCTATGCCAATAAGCGATCGCCTCGGCCACCTCTTCACAGCCTTGTCCCTTATCCGCACTTTGAGCTGCGCCGGCGAAGGCCTAATTTACTGGTTAATTCACCAGCATCGAAAGGACCCCAATGCCCACCATCCCCGCCAACGACCCCCGCCTGACCTGGAGCGGCATCCACTCGCTCGAAGAGGGTCCCGGCTGGACCAAAGCCTGGCGCGTCCCCCATACCGATCTCGATCTCTACTCGCCCGGCGTCAGCGATCTCGCCGGCCGCGCCGCAATGCCCTCGGGCGTGCGCCTGCGCTTTAGCACCGACGCCCAACAGCTAACCGTGGCCACCGAGCCCTTGGCCGAAGACGGCAACTTCGACCTCGTGATCGACAACGAGATCGCGGCCACCACTGCTTATGCAGCCAATGCCACCGAAGTCGCCTTCGCCGACCTGCCCTCTGGCGACAAGACCGTCGAAGTCTGGCTCTCCCCGGCGATGCCCGTCGCCGTGCGCCATCTAGCAATTCCCGACCGCACCGACATCGCCCAAAGCGAAGACACCCGCCTGAAATGGGTCACCTACGGCTCCTCCATCACCCACTGCCGCACCGCCGGCTCGCCCGCCACCACCTGGCCCGGCGTCGTCGCCCGCGGCCAAAACTTCAACCTCACCTCCATGGGCTACGGCGGCCAGTGCCACGCCGACCCGCTGATCGCCCGGCTGATCCGCGATCGGCCCGCCGATTTCGTCTCGGTCAAAATTGGCATCAATATCTACAGTGCCGCCAGTTTAAGCCCCCGTTCCTTCCGCCCCGCGATTTTAGGCACCATCGCCACCATCCGCGACGGCCACCCCAATACCCCCTTCGCCGTCTGCTCGCCGATCTGGGGCCACGACCGCGAAACCACGCAAAACGCCGTCGGCCTGACCCTGGAACAGATGCGCGTCGAGATCAAAGAGGCCGTCGAATCGCATAAGCAACGCGGCGACGACCAGATCTACTATATCGACGGTCTCAAACTCTTCGACGAAAGCCTGGCAGAATACCTGCCCGACAATCTCCATCCGGACGCCAAAGGCTACGAGATCATGGGGCAGAATTTTCTCAAAGAAGTGTTTGAGGTGCAGGGCGTGGAGGTCGGATAAGGGTCCGCAGTTCCACCAGCACTACCCATTGTTAATCCACCCTTTTATAGCGGCTCTGGTAATAAACTAAAGCAGGAGTCCGGCTTGTTGGAAACAGGCTTTAATAATGTGGATTTTGTGCCGGAGTCGCCCCACGACCTTAACGATTTCGTGTCGGAGTTGCTTCATGTCGAGACAGCATAGGTTAGGTAGCTCGACCTTTTTCAGATACTGCCAAATGCCTTCATCGGGATTGAGTTCAGGGGC
>JAYYUU010000338.1:0-16598 GCA_036343835.1 Candidatus Latescibacterota bacterium
CATTTCGACCTCGACTTGCGCAGCGACGATGGGCTGGCCCGCCGGGTCGACGAGTTCCAGGGTGAAGTCGCCCTGGCGGTGTTGTCGGATGCGGTCGCGGGCGGCAGCGCGCCAGGGGGCGTCGGGCTCGCGACCGGCATACGTCAGCTTAATCTGCGGCAGGTCGTCCACTTCCACGTTGGTCCCGTAATGAAGGACTTCAAACAGGGCGATCTCTATCGTCTGCCGACGGCTACCGACGCCGAAATTGATGGTGGCCCCTCCCGCGACATAGCCGTCGATAAATTCAAATGGAAAAAAGTACTCGCGCCATTCCGCGCCCACGCTAATGCCCCTGTAAATCGATTTGTCCCAATCGGGCGCGGCCTGCTGCGCGTAGACGGTGGCGAAGACCTCACCGGACTCGTCGCTCGATTCGGTCCCGCGCGCCCAGAAGTGGATCAAGGCGACATCGCCCTTTTTGACCGGAGCCGTGGTGGGATTGCCGATTTCGACGCTCCAGGGATCGCCGGCCTCGTGCAGGGTCTCGACGCGCAACGCCTGGGTAAAGAGCGCGTGGTCGACGTCGACGATCTCGCTGCGGGCGCTGGCGGAAGAGGTGGGCCTGCGGACATCGCGGAGAAAGTTGCCAGTGGTCAGGGGCGTGCCCCCGTCGGGAATCTGGGCTTGGGCGGCGTGTAGCGAAAACAAGATGAGGATGCCGTGGGCTATATTTTTCATAGAGCTATATTATGACCGAATGCTGTTTATTGCTACAAGCGTAAGTTATATTCCACCCCCAATAGCACTCACTCCTTCCAACCCCCAAGGACCTACCTATGCGCTGGGAAAAATTACGCGACAATCTCTTCCTCTTCCGCGACAGCTGCTACGTCTACGCCATCCGCGGTCCCTCGGGCACCGTCCTCATCAACACCGGCACCGGCTGCGCCGCCGACCACCTCGACGAAGTCACAACAGGCGGCTCGCTGACCGTCATCCTCACCCACCACTTCCGCGACCACACCGACGGCGCCCTGCGATTGCACGAGGCGGGCGCGGAGATCCTCGGCCCCTACTGGGACCAGGAATACCTCATCGACCCCGAGCAGCACTTCCGCGAGCGCCAGATCTGGAACTCCTACGACAATCGCTGGGACCGCTTCTCGCCCGTCCGCGCCCAACCCGTATCCGGCTGGATGATGGACTACGAAAAACGCGAAATCGCCGGCCTCGAATGGGAGGTCGTCCCCACCCCGGGCGCCACCAATGGCGCCAGCAGCTATATCACCACCCTCGACGGTCAACGACTGGCCTTTGTCGGCGAAACAATCTGCGGCCATGGGCGCACGGGGCGTTTGGCGCCCTTTCAATACAACTACAACGACCTCTCGGGCGCAGTGAATGTCTGGCACGCCGCCGCGCGGCTACTCGACGCCAAGCCCGACCTGCTCCTGCCCAGCCTCGGCGTATCGAAGATGGGCGCATCGCCCAGCGATGCAGCTCCGCCCATCGACGACCCATCGGGAGCCATCGCCGCATTGCGCGATAATATCAAGCGCATCGACGAAATCATCCCCGGCTTCCGCCACCAGCTCAACGCGCCCGACGAAGACGATATCGACGAAATCATCCCCCGGCTCTACCGCTCGCGCTACGCCAACGCCTGCACCCACTTCATCGTCGGCCAAAGTGGCAAGATCCTCTCCATCGACTACGGCTACAACACCGTGGGTTTCCAGACGCCGGGCAAGAGCCACCTCTCTAACCGCCGCTCGGCCCTGCACGGTTTGAGCGGCCTCAAAAAACACACCGGTGCCGACCGCATCGACACCTGTCTCGTCTCGCACTTCCACGACGACCACGTCAACGGCATCCCCCTCCTCCAGCGCGTCTTTAACACCGAAGTCTGGGCCGGCACCGAATTCTCCGACCTCTTGGCAAACCCCACCCACTACGACCGCCCCTGCCTCTGGCACGAACCCATTCCCGTCACCCGCCACATCCCCAATGGCGAAACCGTCTACTGGGAAGACATCCCAATCACCCTCCACCCCATGTCGGGCCACACCCGCTTCGCCACCCTGCTCTGCTTAGAAATAGACGGCATCCGCGTCGCCCACACCGGCGACCAGATCTTCTTCGGCACCGACAGCGGCGCCCCCTTCGAGCCCGATAGCAACCCCTTCACCAACCACGTCTACAAAAACGGCCTCGACATCGGCTGCTACCAACAGACCCTCGAAGACCTGCGCGCCTTCCAACCCGACTGGATCCTCACCGGCCACACCACACCCTACCAAACCAGCGACGAATGGTACGAGACCATCGAACGCGGCGCCAAAGCCTTCGACGAAATCCACCTCTCCCTAATGGCCTTAGGCGACGACGAAATCCACTTCGGCGCCGAATCCCAAGGCGGCAAACTCAAACCCTACCAGCTACACCTGCCCGAGGGCGGCCACGCCGAATTCGAAGGCTGGATCCTCAACCCCTTCCCCTCGGCGCAACAAGCCACTATCCAACTCATCGGCCCCCCAGGCTGGGCAAGCGAAGTAGTACCATTAGACCTAGCCCCACGCGAACAGAAAAACATCCGCATCGGCATGACGCTACCGGCAGACGCGCACTGTCGTCGCCAACCCGTCGGTTTGGATTTAATGGTCGGCGACCGGCCTTTTGGTCAGGTGGCGGAGGCGCTGGTGACGGTGGGACATCCCCGGTGCTAGAGAGTGTTATTTCCGACCGCCGCGATACACATTACATTAATATTTATAGCGGCTCTGGTAAATAGCTAAAGTTTTTCAAGGGTTGTCCGATCTATGCAACATGACATCGACCAATACGACCTCCAAGGATTGGCGCGAGGTCCGTCGCCTGCGCGCCTGGGCTTTGTATCAACAAGGCTGGAAACAACGGACCATCGCCGAAGCCTTCGGGGTGAGCGAAGGGGCCGTCAGTCAATGGCTCCGTCGAGGCCGCGAACACGGCCTGGCCGGCTTGCATCGGGTACCGCGACCTGGGGCTCCAACGCGTTTGACCGATGCGCAGCGCGATCAATTGCTCGGGCTCTTGGCCCAAGGGGCCGAAGCCTTTGGCTTTCGGGGCCAGGTCTGGACCGGTCCCCGGGTGGTCCATCTGATCCGCCAGCACTTTGGCGTAGCCTACCACCCCCACTACATCACCCAACGGCTCAAGGATTGGGGCTGGTCTCGGCAGAAGCCCCAGAAGAAAGCCCAACAACGCGACGAAGCGGCCATCGCGGCCTGGCCCACCGAGACCTGGCCTGCCCTCAAAAAAAACTCGACCTAGAGCAGCGGACCCTCGTTTGTATTGACGAAGCGGCCTTTTACCTGTTGCCCGGCGTGGTGCGTACCTGGTCACCCCGCGGCCAACGACCGGTCCTCCACGAAGTCTATAGCCGTGATCATTTCTCCGCTATCAGTGCGATAACGCCCGAGGGTAAACTCTACCTCCATCTGCAAGAAAACGCGTTAGATGGCCACGATGCTCTCCATTTCCTGTGCCATCTATTGCGCCACATTCCCGGCAAACTGTTGATCCTATGGGATGGGGCGACCATCCATTATAATCAAGCCGTCCGCCGCCTGTTGGCCCCTGATAAAAACCAAGACCTATGGTTAGAGCGCTTGCCCGCGTATGCCCCTGAACTCAATCCCGATGAAGGCATTTGGCAGTATCTGAAAAAGGTCGAACTACCTAACCTATGTTGTCTCGACATGAAGCAACTCCGACACGAAATCGTTAAGGCCGTGGGGCGACTCCGGCACAAAACCCACATTATTAAAGCCTGTTTCCAACAAGCCGGACTCCAGCTTTAGTTTATTACCAGAGCCGCTATAAGACCTTATAAAAGAGGGGTTTTAAGTGGCGATGCGCAAGGGGGTTGGTGGGAGGGGGTCGGTATGAGCATATTGAGGATGGGGCTTTACTTATGTTGGTATTTCTAGCCCTTACATTTCAGCTAGTCGCAGAGTTGAATGTATTTCTCCTTACTCCAAGTATGCGAGCCATGGTCCGCGTCAACTTAGATAAGATCAAGAGCGATATAAATCACTACATCGAACTGGTCGAGCAGGGCGAGACGCTGGTGGTGGTGCGAAGCGATCGGGAGATTGCGGAAATCAAGCCTATTACCAATGACGTCAGTGCGTTTCGCCCGCAAGGACTATGCGCAGGTGAATTCACCGTCCCCGACGGTTTTGATGACTTCCTTATAGCTACCTGCCTGGCGCGGTCCATCGACGAGCGTGGCGACGCGCGGCCCGGCGAGATTGTAGACGGCGAGTCCGACTGTCTCGCTCTGCGGCAGGGCGAAGGACCCCCTTAGCTCATAAACTCCCCAATCCGCCCCTCGATCCGCTCCAAAATTGGCGTATCGCCCAGTTCGGCTTCGAAATCCGTTCCCGTGACCCGCTGAAACAGGTCGATATAGCGCTCGGCGACCTGGATGCGGATCTCGTCGTCGAGCTCGGGAATATGGTCGTCGGAGATGCCCTTGTCGCGGAGCCAGAGGCGCAGGAATTCCTTGTCGAGGCTCTCGGGCTCTGCGCCATTGGCGTGGCGGTCGGCGTAGCTGGCCTCAATCCAGAAGCGCGACGAGTCGGGCGTGTGGACTTCGTCGGCGAGGGTGATCTGGCCGTCGGGGTCGAGCCCCATCTCGTATTTGGTGTCGACGAGGATCAGCCCCTGTTTGGCCGCCAATTCCTCGCCGCGGGCAAAGAGTTTAAAGGCGATGTCCTCGACTTTGGCCCAGATGTCTGGGGGCACCAGGCCCTGTGCGAGAATCTCCTCGCGCGAGATCAGCTCGTCGTGGACCTCGTCCTTGGTCGTCGGAGTGATGATCGCCTCGTCAAAGGGCTGGTTTTTGACCATCCCGTCGGGCAGGGCGTGGCCGCAATACTGGCGCACGCCCTTGTTGTAATGGGTCCAGATCGCGGTGTCGGAGCTGCCGGTCAGATACTTGCGCACGACCACCTCGACGGGTAGTATTTCCAACTCGCGGGCGACGGTGATATTGGCATCGGGCACCGAGAGAACCTGGTTGGGGGCGATATCGGCGGTCTGCTCGAACCAGTACTGGGCGATGCGGTTGAGCACCTGGCCCTTGAGCGGGATGGCGCCGAGGACGTGGTCGAAGGCGCTCTGGCGGTCGGTGGTGATCAGCAGGCGCTTGTCCGCGAGCAGGTACATATCGCGGACTTTGCCCTTTTTGTACTGGGCTTCCCACTGGGGGAATTTGGCCTCCATGAGGCAGTTGTCGAGCTGGGATTGGATCTGTTCGCGGGTGAGCATGGCGGTGCGGCCTCCTCCGGGCAGGGGGTGGGGCAAAAGCGGATATGGTACCTTTGAGGCCCGCCTCAGGCCCCTTAGGCGCGGTAGAAAAACTAAAATTATCGGGGTGCAGAGGCCCCGTCAACAGGATTTGGCGTAGAGATTGCTTGATTTTCGCCACTCTACGGCGTATTTTGGGGCACTAATGGGAGTCTGGAGCCCCACGGAATCTACTGAAATAGACAAGCTTACCCTACAGGGAGGTCCGTAATATGTTGAGGAAACTGGCTGTACTGGCTCTGGTGCTTAGTCTGGGCGGCTGCAGAACTGAGGAGGAAGATAAGCAAGTGCTTATCGGTTATATAACGAAGGTGAAGGAGCTGGACGACAAAAACAGGCAGATTGCCGAGACTATTGAACATCTGAGAAAGCCGATCAGCGAGATCTCCGAACAGGATTTGGTCGCGGCGCGTCAGCTCATCATCGACTACGTGGCGCAGCTGCAAACCTTCCCCCGAGATCTCCCATACCGCGAACTGCGCGTGACCCACAATCTCTATGTCGACAAGGTCTCGCTGGCCATCGAGTTGTCCGGAGACAAGGGGCGCGAAATGCGGCGCGAGAAGAGCAATGTGGACATCGGTGTGCGCCACATCGCGAAATTTACCAAGCGACATCACAATGGTATGAACGTTTTATGGGATCGCCATAAATTGCCGGATTTCCCCCTGTCATTACCCGAGTGATATAGACGGTATTTAAGCGAATGAAACCCCCGGCCCGAGCGGCTGGGGGCTTTTTTATGAAGCCAGACCCGGTGCGGGCACGTATATGGGGCGCCCGGAAACCCTACTGGATCTACTGAAAGAGACAAAGCTCACCCTATAGGGAGGTCCATATGTTGAGGAGACTGGCTGTGCTGGCGCTGGCGGTTGGCCTAGTCGGCTGCGGAGGCGAAGTGGAGGAGAGACAGATTCTGATCGACTACGTGGGGAAGATGCGACAGTTCGACGGCAAGAATGAGCAGATTGTCACCACTATTGAACATCTGAGAAAACCCATCTCCGAAATCTCCGAACAAGATCTCGCCGAGGCGCGCCAGCTCATCAACGACTACGTCACGCATTTAAAAGGGCTCGTGCCCAGCGATCTGGACTATGCAGAATTGCGCGTGACCCACAACCGCTACGTGGCCAAGGTGGAGCAGGCCATCGAACTATCGGGCGACAAGGGGCGCGAGATGCGGCGCGAGAAGAGCAATATCGACATCGGCGTACGCCATATCGAAAAGTTGACCAAGCGGCACTACAATGGCATCGATATTTTATGGTTGCGGCAGAAGATTGCCGATCCCTATCCGCTGGTGTGGCCCTCTTAAAAAGTAATATCGACTCACGCACAGTTGCCAAGCCCCCGCCTTCTCGGTCGGGGGCTTTTTGTATTCAGGAGGCCAGCCCCGGCGTGGGCGGGCGGGTCTTGAACTGGTGCAGCCAACTCTGGCCGCTGGAGAGCAGGCCGGTGTAGAGGAAGCCGGCGTGGAAGAGCAGCAGGAAGGGCAAACCCAGGTAGAGGTCGGTTATCCAGGCGTAGTAGAGGGCGACGGCAAAATAGAGAGCCATGGCCAACTCGCCCAAGGACAGCAGGGTCCAGTGGCTGGAGTACTTGCGCTGCTGGCGCGGGCGCTGGCTGCCGGTGACGCCGTATTTGGGGGTGCGGAGAAAGCCGCTCTGGTGGCCGACGATACCCTCGAGCACTGCGCGGGTATTGTTGATGCACAGGCTCATGCCGATGGCCATCAGCACCGGCATGAATTTGATCTGGCGCTTCCAGTCGGGGTAGAGCACGCGCTGCGAGGTGATGTAGAAACCGGAAATGGCCATGGTGGCGAAGGAAAAGAGCGGCAGGTCGATGATTAAGAGCTGCTCCCAGCCCAGCTGCGAGCGAATCGAGAGCACTGGCAGGGTCAGTAGGCCCATTAAGAGCATCGTGATATAGCAGAGATTGGCCGTCAGATGGAAGGTGGCCTCGATCTTGACCTTGGCCGGTAGCGAGGAGCGCCAGATTCGGGGCAGGACCTTTTTGGCCGTCTGTACCGCGCCCTTGGTCCAGCGGTGCTGCTGCGATTTGAAGGCGTTGATTTCGATGGGAATCTCGGCGGGGACTTCGATCTCGGGGAGATAGCGGAATTGCCAACCCGCCAGTTGGGCGCGGTAGCTCAGGTCGAGATCCTCGGTGAGGGTGTCGTGCTGCCAGCCGCCGGCGTCGGCGATGGCCTTTTTGCGCCAGATGCCGGCGGTGCCGTTGAAGTTGAAAAAGCGACCCGAGCGATTGCGGGCGGTGTGCTCGACGACGAAGTGACCGTCGAGGAAAATCGACTGGACGCGGGTCAGCAGCGAGTAAAAGCGGTTGAGATGGCCCCAGCGCATTTGCACCATGCCGATCGAGTGGTCGGTGAAGTGGTGGATGGCGCGTTTGAGGATCTCGGGGGGCGGCACGAAGTCGGCATCGAGAATCAGTACGAACTCGCCGCGTGCCCGCTCGAGCCCGGCGGCCAAGGCCCCGGCCTTGAAGCCGTGGCGGTCGGTGCGGTGGATATATTTAATGTCCAGTCCTCGGGCTGCCAGCCGCGCGGTGACCTCCCGCGCTCGGTCGCGGCTCTCGTCCTGCGAATCGTCGAGGACCTGGACTTCGAAGCGGTCGCGGGGATAGTCCATTTGCCCTACGGCCTCGAGCAGGCGCTCGACCACGTGGTACTCGTTGTAAAGGGGCAATTGCACGGTGACGGCGGGCAACTCGGCGAAGCGGTCGGGCGCGGGGACCGGGGTCGGGTGGTGCCGGTAAAAGAGGCGCAAAAGCTGGTAGCGGTGGAAGCCGTAGAGCCCCAGAAAGGCGACGATTAGACAATAGACCACCAGGGTGAGAATTTGCCAGAATTCCATGTCAGCAGGGCTTGGTCATAGTTGGTATCCAATAAGATGCACCCTTGTGGCAAAGGGTCGCAATCCCCTCAGGCGTTGACGCCGTGACAGCGCTTGTACTTTTTGCCACTGCCGCAGGGGCAGGGGTCGTTGCGGCCGACTTTGGGCTGGTCGCGGACGATCGGCTGGCGCGCCGCCTGGCCCTCGTCGCTGCCGCCGCCCGAGCCGCGCAGCTGTGATGGGTCGCCCAGCGCCTGGTCCGTCGGGGGCGCGGCCTGCTCGACGCCGCGGAAACCCATATTGGTGGCGTCGCGGTGGACTTCGCTGATGCGGCCGGATTGTTGTGGCGTCGGCCCCAACGCGGGGGCGCCGGTGTCGATGCGCAGCTGGAAAAGGTTGCGCAAGGTCTCCTGCGCGACGCGGGCAATCAGGCCCTCAAACATCTCGAAGGCCCCCCGCTTGTACTCGATGAGGGGATTTTTGCCGCCGATGCCGACAAAGCCGACGCCGTCTTTGAGCTCGTCGATCTCGTGGAGGTGCTCCTGCCAGCAGGTGTCGATGGTGTGCAGGGCGATGGCCTTTTCGACCTCGCGGAAGACCTCGGTGCCGACGGTGTCGAGGCGGCGCTGATAGGCCTCGTGGACGGTGTCGCGCAGTCTTTGGCGCAACGTCTCGGCGCCGATTTCAGCGCGCTCGGCGGTGGAGACGGCCAGGCCCAAGAAGAAGGTGCTGCTGAACTCGTTCTGCAAGCCCTCCCAATCCCATTCCTCTGGTAGGTCGTCCGGGTCGACAGAGGGGGCCAGCATGCCGTCGAGCGATTCATCAATCATGTCCTCGATCTGCTCCTGGGCGCTCTCGCGCTCGAGCACGTCGCGGCGGCGATTGTAGATGACCTGGCGTTGCTGGTTCATAACGTCGTCGTATTCGAGCACGTGCTTGCGCATCTCGAAGTTGCGCATCTCGACCTTCTTCTGCGCCCGCTCGATCGACTTGGTGACCATCCCGGCCTCGATGACCTCGCCCTCCTCTGCGCCGAGCTTGTCCATGACCGAGGCGATGCGCTCGGAGCCGAAGAGCCGCATCAGGTCGTCTTCGAGCGAGAGGTAGAAGCGCGACGAGCCGGGATCGCCCTGGCGCCCGGAGCGACCGCGGAGCTGGCGGTCGATGCGCCGGGCCTCGTGGCGCTCGGTGCCGATGACCTGTAGACCGCTGGGATTTTGGTCCAAGTATTGGCGTATGGTCTGGCCGGAGCTCTGCTTGTCGTCGAGTGTGAGGTCGGACTCGACGGTCTCGCGGTCGAGGTGGACAACTTCGGGGGCCAGTTTGATATCGGTGCCGCGGCCGGCCATGTTGGTGGCGATGGTCACCGCGCCGGCCTGGCCCGCTTCGGCGACGACCTTGGCCTCCTTGTCGTGGTGGCGGGCGTTGAGCAACTGGTGCGCGATGCCGCGACGGGTGAGCATGCGGCTCAATAGCTCGGAGATCTCGACCGAGATCGTGCCGACCAACACCGGCAGCCCGAGTTCGTGCAGGTGGTCGATCTCTTCGATGATGGCATTGTACTTCTCGCGCTTGGTGCGGAAGATCTGATCTTCCTGGTCGAAGCGGCGGATCGGGCGGTTGGTGGGGATGACCACCACATCGAGCTTGTATATCTCCCACAACTCGCTGGCCTCGGTCTCGGCGGTGCCGGTCATGCCGGCGAGCTTGCTATACATCCGGAAGAGATTCTGCAGGGTGATGGTGGCCACCGTCTGGGTCTCGTGTTGCAGCTTGACCCTTTCCTTGGCCTCCAGCGCCTGGTGCAGGCCGTCGGCGAAGCGCCGCCCCGGTTGCGGTCGGCCGGTGGATTCGTCGACGATGACCACCCGGCCATCTTCGGAGACCAGATACTGCACGTCCTTCTCGAAGAGGGTGTAGGCCTTCATCAACTGGTTGATATTGTGTACCGCCTGGCTCTTCTCGGCGTAGTCGCGGTGGGACGCCTCCTCCTGGAGCGCCTTGTCCTCGTCGCTCAGGGCCAAGTCGGTGCGGATCTGGTCGACCTCGAGGCTAATATCGGGCAACACGAAGAGCGCCTGCTCGTTGGGCGAGAGCAGGTCGCGCCCCTTTTCGGTCAGGTCGATGGTATTGCCCTTCTCGTCGACGACGAAGTAGAGACCCTCGTCGATCTCCTGGAGGTTCTTGTCGCGCATGTAGTCGGCTTCGACCCGGTTGATCAGTTTCTTGACGCCCTCCTCCTGTAGGAGCTTGCCCAGCCGGCGGTTGGTCGGAGCGCCACGGGTGGCCCGGAGCAGTCCAATCCCGGTGTCGTAGTCGTATTCGCCGGTCTCCTTGCTCGCCTTCTCGGCCTCGGCGACGACCTTGTTGACCAGATTGGTCTGGGCCTTTATCAGCTTCTCCACCAGCGGCCTCATCTCTTGGTACTGGTTGGTGGAGTCGGGGACCGCGCCGGAGAGGATCAGCGGGGTCCGCGCCTCGTCGATGAGGATTGAGTCGGCCTCGTCGACGATGGCGTAGTTGAATCCGCGTTGCATCAGGTCCTCGAGCCTGACGCTCATATTGTCGCGGAGATAGTCGAAGCCGACCTGGCTGCAGGTGGCGTAGACGATATCGGCATCGTAGGCCTCTTTGTGGCCGGTTTTCCCCCAATTGTATTCGCTCGGTACGCCTGCGGTGGCCTTGAGCAGGAAGGCGTCGGCGCCGGTCTGGTGCACGTCCTGGATGATGCCCACCGACATCCCCAGGAAATTGTAAACCGGCCCCATCCACGTCGCGTCGCGATGGGCCAGATGCTCGTTGTGGGTGATCAGGTGGACGCCGCGTCCGGGGATGGCGTTGAGGAAGAGGGGCATGGTGGCGACCAGCGTCTTGCCCTCGCCGGTGGCCATTTCGGCGATCTTGCCCTGGTGCAGCGAGATGCCGCCGAAGACCTGTACGTCGAAGGGCACCATATCCCATTCGACCGCTTCGCCGGCGCGGTCCCAGGTGCGTCCCAGGAGCCTCCTACACGTATCGAGGACCATGGCAAAGGCCTGGGGCATGATCTCGTCGAGGAAGGCGTCCTCGACGTCGCGGATAGCCTTGTCGAGCTCGTCGTACTGGTCGTTGCGGCGCTCGCGCTCGTCGGGGTCCAATTCGCCGCGCAGGCTTGCTTCGATGGCGTCAAGGCGCTGGTGATTGTCGGCGTTGCGCGTTTGCAGGTCCTGGCGGAAGGCGGCGGTCTTGGCCTGGAGCTCGGCGTCGCTCAAGGACTGGTATTGGCTCGCCAGTGCAGTGATCTCGTCCACCTGCGGCAGGGTGCGTGTGAACTCTCGATCCGATTGCGAACCGAAAACTTTCTTTATTAGCGAGTTGAGCATGCTGAATCCTCTACAGTATGACTATTGCCCCTGCGCCAGGCGCTCGGCCAGGAAGGGGGGCAAACCGGCTGCGATAATTTTGTTTTGCGCCGTGGCGATATCGTATGGGCAGCGCACGAGCTCCAGGGTGTCCGCCGCCTGATCCCAGAGGGCGAAACAGGCCCGGGGGTCTCCGTCGCGGGGCTGGCCGACGCTGCCGACATTGGCCAGGTAGCGCGATTGGGTCTGGATTGGACCGGCGGCGACCATCTTCACCTCTCCGTCGCACTCGGCGCAGAGCAAGGGGTAGTGCGAATGCCCGACGAAGCAAAAGCGCTGTGCAATGGCCATTAGCGCCCTCTGCGCGTCGGCCAGGTCGACTACGTATCCCCACTCTGTGGGCCGGCTGGGCTCGGCGTGGACGAAGAGGGCTTCGCCCTGCTCCAGGACCAGGGGCAGAGCAGCTAAGTACTGACGCTCTGCGTCGTTGAGCTGTTCCGCCGTCCACTCGGCGGCGCGCCGGGCGTGGGGGTTGAAATAAGCCAGGTCCTGCAAGCCGACGGCCGCCGCGTCGTGGTTGCCCAGGATCACCGCGTCGGTCAGCTCCCGCACTCGGTGCAGGCAGGCCTGTGGATCGGCGCCATAGCCGACGATATCGCCCAGGCACAACCAGGCGTCGACGCCGTGCGCGCGACCGGTGTCGATCACGGCGTATAGCGCTTCGCGGTTGGCGTGGATGTCCGAGAGTACGGCGAGGCGCATGGGTTCCGGAATCAGATGACGAGTCCCTTCTGGCGCACGACGCCGTCGAGGACGCCATTGACGAAGGCATACGATTTGTCAGTGCTATAGGACCGGGCCAATTCTACAGCTTCGTCGATGGAGACCCGGATCGGGATTTCTTCGATAAAGAGCATTTCGGCCAGGGCCAGCCGCAAAATCAGGCGGTCGATGCGGGCGATGCGCTCCCAGCTCCAGTGCTCGATCATCGCCGCGGCCAGCTCGTCGAGCTCGCCCGCGTGTTCGGCGGAGCGGAGCAGGAGGTCGGCGGCGAAGGCGCAGACCTCGGCGGAGAGGGCGAAGCGATGGTCGAGCTCGGTGAGTGCGGTTTGCGCGTCGCTCGCAGCGCTCTGCTCCCAGTAGAGTGCCTGCAGGGCCACCTGGCGCGCGCCGTGGCGATTGTCGGGGGGAGCCTCGTCGGCGGAGGACCCGTCGCCAAAAAAATCGTCCTCGCTCATCCCAGTGCGGCCATCAGGCTGGCCATCTCGACGGCGTTGAGTGCCGCGTCCCAGCCGCGGTTGCCGGCCTTGACCCCGGCGCGCTGCACGGCCTGGTCGACGGTGTCGGCGGTGATGACGCCGAAGATCACCGGCACGCCGGAGTCGAGGCCGACGCGGGCGATGCCCTTGGCCGACTCACCGGCGACATAGTCGAAGTGGGGGGTGTCGCTGCGGACGATGGCCCCCAGGCAGATGACCGCATCGAATTTACCGCTCTCGGCCAGCTTCTTGGCGACGAGGGGCAATTCGAAGGCGCCGGGGACCCAGGCGATCTGGATATTGTCGTCGTCGCCGCCGTGGCGTTTGATACAGTCTAAAGCCCCGTCGAGCAGCCGGGTGGTCACCAGGTCGTTGAAGCGGCTGACCGCGATGCCGAATTTGCGGCCCTGGGCGTCGAGTTGTCCCTCATGCGGTTTCGGCATGGTTGTCGTCCTCTGCGGATGCGCGTTCGAGCAGGATGGAATGGCCCATCCTGTCGCGCTTGGTTTCCAGATAGCGGAGATTGTGCGGGTTGGGATTGGCCTCGATGGGCACTTGTTCGACGACCGTCAGACCATAGGCCTCTAAGCCCACCCGCTTCCTGGGGTTGTTGGTCAAGAAGCGCACCCGGCGCAAGCCCAAGTCGTAGAGTACCTGGGCGCCGATGCCGTAGTCGCGCGAATCCACCGGGTGTCCCAACGCGTGATTGGCCTCGATGGTGTCGAGCCCCTGCTGCTGTTGCAACTCGTAGGCCTTGAGCTTGTGCAGGATGCCGATGCCGCGGCCCTCGTGGTGCTGAATATAGACGATAACGCCGCGGCCTTCGGTGACGATGAACTGCATCGAGCGTTCCAACTGCTCGCCACAATCGCACAATAGCGAGCCGAGCGCATCGCCGGTTAGGCAACCCGAGTGCATGCGCACCAAGGTGTCCTGGCCATCGGAGACATCGCCGTAGACCAGGGCGATATAGGGGTTGCCGTCGACGAGGCTGCGGTAGGCGTAGACGGTGAATTCGCCAAAGCGGGTAGGCATCGGCGACTCGGCTTCGAGGTGAATCAGTTTCTCGGTGCGGCGACGGTGGGCGATCAGATCGTGGATGGTGGCGATCTTGAAGCTGTGTTCGCGCGCGAAGTCGAGCAGATAGGGCGTGTCGGCCAACTCACCCGTCTCATCGAGGATGGCGGCGATCAGGGCCACGGGTCGGGAGTCGGCCATCTGCGCCAGGTCGACCGAAGCTTCGGTATGACCGGCGCGGCGCAGCACGCCTCCCGGTTGGGCCTGGAGGGGGGTGACGTGGCCGGGTTGGACGAAGTCCTCGGGCGTGCTGGCGGGGTCGGAGAGTTTGCGGATGGTCAGGGCGCGGTCCTGGGCCGAGACGCCGGGGCCTGTTATTTGCCGGGCGTTGACCGCGACCATGATCGAGGCTCCGCGCGGCCCCTGGACGCCGGGCATTACCAGATGGAGTTCGAGGGCTTCGAGATGCGCTTTGCTGGCGGTGACTACCGGCGGGTTGCCGGCGTGGCGCATCATAAAATTAATCGAATCGGCAGAGGCCAGATCGGCGAGCATCATCAACTCGCCCTCCCCCACGGTTTCGCGACCGTCGACATCGGTTTCGCGCTCGTCTACGAGAACGACCATACGGCCGTTTTGCAGGTCCTCGATAACCTCTTCGATGGTGTTGAAATCGGGCATCTTCAATATCCCATATCGCGCAATTTTTCGAAGCTGAGCCCTGCATTGGCAGCGGCTTCGCCGCCGATCAGACGCTCGACATAGCGGGCGATCACATCGACTTCGAGGTTGACGGAATCACCGACGCGACGATGGCTAAGAGTAGTATTATCAAATGTATGAGGTATTATGGCAACCGTAAAGGCCCCGGCTGTGACCTCGGCCACGGTCAAGCTGATGCCGTCGATGGCCACCGAGCCCTTGGCGGCGATATAACGGGCGAGTTCGGGTGGGGGCTCGACTTCGACGCGGTGTTCCTGGTCCCGCGCGCCGAGCTGGCGAATCCGGCCGACGCCGTCGACATGACCTAATACCATATGCCCGCCGAGCCGCTGGTCTAAGCGGAGGGCGCGCTCGAGATTGACCTCCTGTCCGACCCGCAAGGTGCCCAGGGTGGTGCGACCGAGCGTCTCGGCCACGCTCTCGACGGCGAAGCCGCTCTCGTCGACGGCTACCGCGGTCTGGCAGGCCCCGTCGATATTGATGCTATCGCCTATGGCCAGGTCCGAGAGCATGTGGGTCGCGGCGATCTCCAACCGCTGGAAGTCGCCCTGGCGCTCCATACGGCGCACCCGGCCCAACTCTTCTACGAGTCCGGTGAACATGCGTATTGCACCTCGGCGGTATAGAGTAGATCGGCGCCCAGGCGGCGGGTGTGCACCGCTGTGAGGTGGATGGCCTCGGCGGCGTGCTCGACGCCCAAGTCGCCGATGGCCTCGACGCCGGTGCCCATCAAAAGCGGCGCGAGATAGAGCTGGATCTGGTCGACGACCTGGTCGGCCAGAGCGGCAGCGGCCAGCTCGCCCCCGCCTTCGATCAGGACGGTGGTCATGCCCTCCTGCGCGGCGCGCGAAAGGGGCAGTCGCAGGTCGATGCGCCCGGCGCGAGCGGGGAAGGTCCAGACTTCGGCCCCTTGGTCCGCGTAGGCTTGGCGCTTGCGGGCCGGGGTTTTCTCGGCGGTGACGAGGATGGCACCGGGCCTGCGATAAACTTGTGCCGCGGGCGAGCTGCGCAGGCATCCGTCGACGACGATGGGCCGGGGGTCGCGCCCCTTGACGTGGCGAACAGTTAGCTGGGGATCGTCGGCTACTACGGTGCCGGCGCCGACCACTATCGCGTCGACCCAGGAGCGCCAGCGGTGGACGTGGCGGCGGGCTTTTGCGCCGGTGATCCAGCGCGCGTCTCCGCCCTTGGCGGCGATGCGGCCGTCGAGGGTTTGCGCCAGTTTGAGCAAGACCAGGGGCAGATTTTGGGTGCGGTGTTTGATATAGGCGGCGTTGAGTTTGTGAGCTTCTTCCGCGCAGAGTCCGACGGCGACTTCGAGCCCCGCCTTTCTGAGTTTGGCAAAGCCCCGGCCTGCGACGCGTGCGTCGGGGTCTTGCATCGCGCAGAAAACTCGTTTGACCCCGGCGTCGAGCACGGCATCGGTGCAGGGGGGGGTGCGGCCGTGGCAGGAGCAGGGCTCCAGGGTGACGTAGAGATCGGCGCCGCGCGCCTTGGCGCCGGCCCGGGCAAAGGCGTTGACCTCGGCGTGGGGGCCACCGACCTGTAGATGGGCGCCTTCGCCGACGATCCGCCCCCCGCGCACCAGCACGGCGCCGACCAGGGGGTTGGGGCTGACCTTGCCGCGGCCTCTGAGCGCGAGGCGCAGGGCGCGGCGCATATAGTGCCCGGGCTCGGTCATTTTATGTTCACGACGATTTGCTGCACGCCGAGATTGTCGAGGGCATCGAGGACTTGCACGGCGATCACGTGCTCGCCCGGCGCCAGGTCCGCGACGGCGAAGCGCCCTTTTTCGCTGCGGCTGTCGAAGACGCCGTCGAGCGGTGCAATGTGCCACTGCTGATCGTCGTAGTCGACGGTGTAGTACGCCTTTTGCAGCGCCGAGATCCGGTCGCTGATCGCCAGGTCGACGACGACCTCACCGCCTGCGGTCTGCGCGTCGAGCTCGATGGTCGGCGGGCTATTGTCGATGGCGAAGGGCGCGCTTTCGCGCTCGTCGCTGAGGCTTGCCGCCACGGGATTGTCGGCCCGGTCCGAGGCCACCAATTTGAGGCGGGTCCAGCCTT
>JAYYUU010000339.1:0-16110 GCA_036343835.1 Candidatus Latescibacterota bacterium
AGCATCTACTTTGCCGGTTGCGTCGGCACGGTGGTGCTGGGGCTCTACTGGAAAAAAGCCAACACCCCGGGCGCCTACTGCGCCCTGATCCTGGGCGCGCTGGTGCCGCTCAATTTCCTGATCATGACCGAAAATCAAGACCTGGTCCCCGAATTATTATTGCCCCTGGTCGAAAGTTCCAACCTCGTCGGGCTCACCAGCCTCATCGTGGGCGGCCTCGCCATGCTGGTGGTCGCCACGCTCACCCAGCAGTCGCACCCGCCGCGCCCCCTACACTTCAGCGATATGGAGTAATCCAATGGACGTCGAAACCTGGAAGGCCATCTGGAAACTGGTCTTTTTCGCCGCCAGCCTGATGTTCTACGCCATCGTCATCGCCGTGGGGTTTAAGGGCTTTAGCGACGTGACCGAGATGATTCGCAATATGACCGCCGGCCGCGGCGCCAGCGAGGCGGCCGCCGATTCCGAAAGCACATGACCTCGGCGCAAAACCAGATCGCCGCGCGCCTCGAGGGCGATTTCGCCGCCGGCCAGCTCAGCGCCGACGGGCTGCGCGCAGCCCTCGAAGCTCTGTTGCAAGACACTGCCAGACGCCAGGACCTGCTCTACCTGCACGCGACGAGCACCGCCCCTTCTGCGTCGGTTGTCGCCATGACGCTGGTCGAGGGCGGCGCGATCGTCGCCCCTCCGGACGACCCCGACGACTGGCCCTACCAGAGCGCGCTCGACGCAATTAACGACGGCTGGCGCGTCATCTCCTTCCCCAATATGGCCCTGCTCGCCCTCTCAGCGGACGACCCGCACGGTCTGGGCTTCGAGTTTATTTTGGAAAAGTGGAGCTGAAGATGGCCGGCGTATTGAAGATGGGCGCAGCGCGCAGCGATGCAGCTCCCAAAACCCACGACTGCCCCGCGACCCTGACCGACACCGAAGTCCTCGACTTCTGCAAAAACGGCTATTTGCTCTTGGAGGGCGTGGTGCCCGACGAGGTCAACCGCCTCAGTGTCGACTACTGCGACCAGGATGATTACTACGAGCCGACCAGCATCCTCGCCGAAGACTGGTTTCACCAACACGTCATCTGCAACCCGGCCGTCGCCAGCTCGGTACGCTCGTTACTGGGCCCCCACTTCCACCTGCCCGTGCTGATGAGCAACCACCGCGTCGCGGCGCCCTTTGACGCGACCGGCTGGCACGTCGACGGCAACTATCAATTCGGCCCCGAGCTCAACTACCTGCAGGTCTTCTACGACCCGCAGGACACGCCCGGTGCAATGGGCCCGACCCAGGTGGTGCCCGGCTCGCACCTAGTCAAAAACAAAGCCCGCTTTATGGGCCACCTCACCGGCATCCGCGGCGCCATCCCCACCATCGCCCCCGCAGGCTCGATCTTTATCACCGCCTACCAGATCTGGCACCGCCGCGGCCAGGCCACCGGCAAGGGCATGCGCAACCTGCTCAAATACTTCTACTGGCGCACCCAGCCCTCTGCGCGCGACTGGATAGTCGAAGAAGACTTCGACTTCGCCACCGTCAACTACGGCAGTCCCATAGCTTCAGTCGTCGAACAGTTTCGCGCCGATATCAAAGTCGCCGAAATGTTCCTCTGGCTCTGCGGTCGCCACGACGACTTCCAGAACTTGGGCGGCCAGAGTTGGCCGCTACCAGCCCATCGAAATGGTGCGCCCTACGGGTTGCCAACCGGGTTGTAGTCGCTCCTACTCTACCCGCAGGACCACCACCGTCTGGTCGTCCCCCTGTGGTTCGGCGCCGCTAAAAGCATCGACCTTAGCCATCAACCGCGCCGCCAGTTCGGCGGCCGAGAGACCTTCCAGACAGCCGAGGCGAATGGCATCTTCGGCGCTTTCGAAGCCGAAGATCTTCCCCTCGCCATTGCCCGCTTCGACAATCCCATCCGAACAAAATACGATCCGATCCCCCGGTTCCAACTCCACTTCCACCACCTCGTAGTCGGCCCCGGCGCGCACGCCCAGGGGATAGGCGTCAATCTGTAGCTCTTCGACCTCACCGGTGGCAACGCGAAAGTGATAGGGATAGGGGCAACCGCCATTGCTCAGACGCAGGTGGCGGCGGACGGGATCGAGTTCGCCCATGGTGAAGCAAACGAAGGTGCGCTTGGTCAGGGCGCGGTGCATCGAGTCGTTACGCCGGGCAAAGAGCGCCGCGACCTCCACCTCGCGCTCCATCTGGACTTCGAGGATGCTGGCGAATTGCACCATCGGAATGGCCGCCTCCATGGCGTGGCCCGTCACGTCGGCCAGGCAGACCGACAGCTTGCCTTCGCGTTCGTAATACTGGAAAAATCACCGCCCACATACGTGGCCGGTCGGCAGACGCCGGCGATATCGTAGCCGGCGATTTGCGGTGACGCGTCGGGCATCAGACCCATCTGCAGGGCGTGGGCCGTCTCCAACTCCTGCTCGAGCTCGGCGATAAGCCGGGCCTGGGCCTCCTGGAATTTGCTATTGGCCACCAGGTAGCGCTGCGTCTGCAGCCCAGCGAGGCCGACGAGAAAGAGCATCCGCAACACCACCGGGGGATTCTTCCACCAGGGCGGGTCGACTGCGAAGACGTGCGCCACCGGGGTCCCCTCGACATTGCCCTCGCGGTCCATCGCCAGCACCTCGAAGCGATACTCGCCGTTTTTGAGTTCGACGAAGGTGTGGTCCCGGCGCTCGGACCACGCCGACCACTCGCCCCCGTCCAACCGCCATTGGTAGCGTAATGCGGCGGCCGGCATATGCGCCCAGCGGTCGCGCCCCGACCAGCGCAACAGGATATTGCCCCGGGCCGAAACTTCCTTGGACGTCGGCTCCAGCTCGGCGCGCGGGGAACTGCGATCAGTGGGAAAGCGCAGACGCGCCACTTTCATCTCGCCCGTCTCCAGCGCCGAGCAATCGATCCAGATGGAGCCGTCGCGCGCCGGATGCAACGTCGGAAAAATCCAGCCCAGGCTCAGACCGTCCGCCTCGCCATAGCCGATCCACGTCTCGCCGTCGTAACGGCTGACGCCCTTTTGCGCGGCAAACCACAACGCCCCGTCGGCTGCCCGCGCAATATCGCTGACGCCGTCCCCGGCCAACCCGTCGAGCTCGGTAAAGCGTATGCCACTCCTCTCCGTCGAAGCGCCCAACGCCCGCCCGGCGATTGGGCAGAAAGCCGAACCACAGGCCCTCGGGCGTCGGCAACAGACTGCGGATTTTGGGCACGGGCACCTCGAAGTCGCCCTTGCTCCACCACCTGCCCGCGGCGAGGCGGCTCAATCCGTCGAGCCCACCCGCCCACAGCGTCCCCTGCGGCCATTCGGCGATGCCGGTGACATAGTCGTTGCCGAGCCCGTCGACCTCCCTGTGGCGTTGCCACACCGCCCCGTCGAAGCGGGACAATCCATGGCCGACCTGTCCCTGGAGCAAATAGGGACCATAGGTCGACGCCCTGATCGCACCATCGACCGTCTGCCACACCGAGTGCATTTCGATGCTGCGCTCCAGTCCGTGCCGCATGGCAAAGCGCCGCCACGAGGTGCCGTCAAAGCGGCTGAGCCCTTTGTAGCAGGCAAGCCACAGCGACCCGTCCGCCGCCTCGAGGATTTGTCCCACCCGGTCACCCGCCAACCCATCACGCGAAGTATAACGGGTCCAGGTCGCCCCGTCGTAGCGCAGCACGCCTTCCTCGGTGGCAAACCACAGCGCACCGTCCCGGGTCTGGATGATGTGATTTACATTGGGTCTGGGCGGTCCGACTGGCATCGCGACCATTTCCCATTGGTTGCCGTCGAAGCGGCCGATACCACCCGGCAGATCCAAATCCGCGACGCCCCTTGACACGCGCAAACCGACATTGCGCAAACCGCCCCACAGGCTGCCGTCGCGCGCCGGCAACAAAGCGTTCCAGGTGAGTCCCGTGGTCAAACTGTCGTCCAATCCAATCGTGGTCCAGTCGTTCCCGTCGTAGCGGACCAAACGCACCGGGGCCATCGCGCCAAACCACAGCGCACCATCCACGTCCTGGGTTATCGCCCCAACTCTCGAGCCGAGGTCAAAGCTTTCCCAGACATACCCATCGTAGAACTGCGCGCCCCTGCCATTGCCAAGCCAGATACGGCCATCGCGGTCCTCGAACAGAGCGAGTACTTGGCCTACCAGCCCGCTGCTCCGGTCGAACGCGGTCCAATTGCGCTCGACCAGCACTGGGTCGGTGGCGGTGACCCGCAGCGGCTCGACGCCAAACGCCCGTTGGGTGGCTATCAGCAAGAGCAGCATCTGAACCAGTTGCCGCATAGCTCTTAGACCTACATCAGATTTCAACCACATGCGGCGAAATATATAAAATGGCAGAATAGGGGGATAGCCCTCGGAGCCGACCAGGGATGGTCGGCGAGCGTCGAAGACCGCGCATTGCGCAGCAAGGCTAGTGCATGAGCGAAGGAGATACGCCCAAGAGACCCGTCCACCCTAGCCTACTTACACGTCCCCACCGACCCCTTCCCACAAATCCGCCCATCCACCCAAACCGCCCCCGTCAAAACCGCCTGCCGCAAATCCGCATCCCCCATATCCACCTTGCGCAAATCCGCCCCCTTGAGAAAAGCCCCGCGCAAATCGGCACCAATCAGCACCGCCCCGCGCAAATCGGCGCTGTCCAACCGCGCGTGCCTGAGCCAGGCGTGACGCAAATCAGCCAACTGCAGATCGGCATGTCGCAAATCGGCGCGCCGCAGATCCGCTCGTTCGAGCCGCGTACGAGAGAGCGCCGTCCGCATCAGCACCGTCCCCTGCATGCTGGCGCGCCACAAATTCGCGCCCCGCAACTGCGCGCCACCCAGATCCGCGCTATCTAACCGCGCCTTGCGCAAGTCGGCGGTCGGCAATTGGGCATGGCGCAGGTCCGCGTGTCCAAAATCGACTAGCCGCAACACCGCGCGGTCCAGATTGGCGCCACGCAAATCCGCACCGCGCAGATGGGCGTCGATCAAATCGACACCGACGAGTACCGCCCCCTTGAGGCGCGCCTTGTCGAGTCGGGCACACTGCAGGCTCGCGCGGCGTAGATCCGCGCCCACCAGCGAGGCACCGCGCAGCGAAGCGCTGTCCAACTGCGCCTCGCGCAACGAAGCGCTGTCGAGCCGCGCCTCGCGCAAATCCGCGCCCACCAGCTGCGCCTGCACCAGCACAGCCCCGGCCAGATCGGCCCCCTGAAAAATGGCGTAGGGCAACGAGGCGCTGAGCCAATGCGAATGGGGGGCGCGCACCCGGCGCAGATCCGCGCTATCCAGTCGCGCCCCGCGCAGGTCCGCACCCGCCAACTCCCCATCGACAATTACTGCACCGCGCAGATCCGCGCCCACCAGCGAGGCGCTATCCAAACGCGCCTCGTGCATCAGCGCCCCGCGCAAATCCGCGCTATCCAGTCGCGCCCCGCGCAAATCAGCCCGTTTCAGATTGGCCCAGTAGAGATCGGCCCCGCGCAGATCCGCGCGCGAAAGTTCAGCGGCGAATAACCGCGCCCGGCGCAAATCGCAACCGGGACACGCACGGACCGAATCGGGGAAGATGGCGGTCTGCGCCTGTAGGACGACGCAGCTGGCGACGACCACCGCTAGCGAACAAAAAACTTTGTGCATAGGATCTATTGCAAAAGAAAAATGCCTTCACCGCCATCGACATCGTCGATCGGCCCATTGACGATAAAGCCATATTCATCGATATCCCGCGAGCTTCTCCGACGGCCAGAGATCGCCGCGGCGATTAGCGGGGCATCAAACCCACTGGTCCCGGGCCCAACCGACGACCTTTTCGACCATCACCTGCGCATGCTCGCTGAAGACGTGGTCAGCCCCATCGATGACAAAGAGCTCGGCGTTGTCGCCCGCCCTAGCGAGGATCTCGCGCGAGTCCTCGATCGGCACCACGTCGTCCTCGGTGCCGTGCACCAAAAGCCAGGGGACCGAAATCTCAGCCCCGCGCTCGACCACGGTGTCGATCTGGGCCATATCGTCCATATAGGCCTGCGAGAGCGGGCAGCTGGGCTCTTCCCACATGCAGCCCTGGTCGGGTATTTGCTCGCCGAATTCGCGCTGGGCAAAGGCCCGAGTGTGCACCATGCCCGCCAGCGAGACCAGCAGGCCGATCCGCTCGTCGCGACTAGCGCGCACCGCGCCGACGGCCCCACCCATGCTGTGGCCGATATAGCCAATCCCATATCCGTTCAGGGCATCGAGCACCGCGCCCAAATCCCCGATCTCTTTGGAGATGGTCGAATCGGCGAAGCGGCCCCCAGACTCGCCATTGCCGGAAAAGGAGAAGCGCAACGCGTGAATACCGGCGGCGGCCAACCCCTCGGCGAGCGCGACGACAAAGGGGCGGTCCTTATTGCCCGACACACCATGTCCCAAAACGGCGATTTGCCGCGATCCTTCGGCACCGGCGTGGAAGCTGTAGTCGAGCACTTCGCCGGATGCGTTGCCAATCTCTCCGAACATGGGACATATCCTCCGCTGGTGGGCGTTGTGAGTATGAGTGCAGATGAAGCACAAAGTCTAACTAATGTCGTATCGCACTGCAAAAACTGCAATTTATGCATGATCCGCTGAACTAAAGGCCGAGAAATTCGCAGGTCTGCCGCGCCACCACTAATTCCTCGTCGGTGCGCAACACATAGATGTGCACCCGGCTCGACGCGGCGTGCAAGCTCCCCTCGCCCTGGACGACCTCGTTTTTAGCCGCGTCCACCTCCACCCCCAGAAACTCCAGCTCGCGCAGAATCGCCGCGCGCACCACGACCGAATACTCGCCGATGCCTCCGGTGAAGCTAATCGCGTCCAGCCCCCCCATCTCGACGACAAAGGCCCCCAACCAATCGCGCGCCGAAGTCGCCAGCACCTCGATGGCCAACTGGCAGCGCTCGTCACCGCGTTCGACCCCCTCCTGTATCTCCCGCACGTCGTTGTAGCCGCTGATCCCCAACAACCCGCCCTCGCTGCCGCACTGTTCCAGAACCTCGGCGAAGGAACGCCCCTCATTGCGCATCACCAAATCCAGCGCGTAGGGGTCGAGATCGCCAATGCGGTTGTTCTGCGGCAACCCGCCCTGCGGGCTCAACCCGTGCGAGGCCCCCTGTGAGACCCCGGCCTTCACCCCGCACAGTGACGAAGACCCGCCCAGATGCATATTGACGTGCTTGAGATCTGCACGCCCCTCCAGCTCGGCGACCTGCTCGGCGGCATAGCGGTGGCTGGCCCCGTGAAAACCATAGCGCTGCACCCCGTATTTCTCGTACCACTCATAGGGCACCGCATAAAACTTGCGCCGATGCGGCATCGTCCCGTGAAAAGCCGTCTCAAAACACCCCACCCGCCGCGCATCCGGCGCCACCCGCTCAAACTGCCTGATCGCCGCCACATAAGCCGGGTTATGCGCCGGCGCCAACGAATAAAAATCCTCCATCCGCCCCACGACGTCGTCATCCAACTCCACCCCCCCCGAAATACTCCGCGCAGGCACCGCCTTAAACCCCCCCGCCTCCAACTCCCCCCCTGTTTCCAACACCCCCCCTGCGACCAGGCGGGCGAGGGCCTCATCGATAGCGCTGGCGTGGTCGGATAATGCAACCTCCTCTTCTTTTTCCTCTCCCTCCCCAATCTGAAACTTGTGCACAGACCCCTCCCCCCCAATCCTATCCACCCCCCCCTTGGCGAGAACTTTCTCCTCGGGCATGGCGAACACTTTGTACTTAAAAGAAGTACTCCCAAGATTAGAGACTAGTACTTTCATCTACCTCTCCTATATATGTCCGGAGCCCATCGCTGCAATACCGGAGGGCAGGGCGAGGGTATGCCTCGTAGCGGCGCTGTCCCGGATTTCACAGGATGTGAAATCTGGATAGACAGCCCTCGGAGGACCGCAGGATTGCGGTCCGAGAATGAGCGAAGAGGTATGCCCTCGCCCTGCCCGTCTACGATTACGGCCGCGCCGGACTCCCATCCGGCAACCGCGTCTGCGTCCACCCAATAACCTGATCCTCACACGGATACTTCGCCGCCAACTCCTCATCGATATCAATCCCCAACCCCGGCCCCTCACTCGGATACAAATACCCATTGCGCACTTCTGGCAACCCCGGAAACATCTCGTAGACCCGCTCGTTAAAACGACACCACTCCTGAATCCCGAAATTGGGCGCCCACAAATCCAGATGTAGATTCGCCGCATGTCCCACCGGCGAGGTGTCGCCCGGCCCGTGCCAGGCCGTGCGCACCCCGTACATATTGCCAAAGGCCGCCACATTGCGCGCCGGCGTAATCCCGCCCATCTGACTGACGTGCATGCGCATAAAATCGATCAAGCGCCCCTCGATCAGCGGTCGCCACTCGTGCGGGTGGTTGAAGAGTTCGCCCATCGCCTGCGGCGTCGAGCACTGTTGGCGGATATTTTTGAACCACTCGATATCCTCCGGCGCCAGCGCGTCCTCCAAAAAGTAGAGCTTAAACTCCTCCATATCCTTGGCGAAACCCACCGCCTCAATCGGCTGCAGCCGCTCGTGGATATCGTGGCAGAGCTCTACTTCAAAGCCCAGTTCCGCGCGGATGTGCTCGAACATTCGCAAGTGGTTCATCATATATTCTTTGCGGTGGTAGTAGGCCCCGTCGGGCGCGCCCTCGGGCTTGACCAGATTCGACGCCTTGCCGCCATAGCCACCCATCTGGCAGCGGATATAGCGGTAGCCCTGTTCCTGGAATTGCTGAATGCTCTCGACCACCGCCTCGGGCGTGTCACCACCGGCGTGGCCGTAGACGGCCGCCCCCTCGCGGCACTTGCCACCTAAAAGCTGGTAGACCGGCATTCCCGCCCGCTTGCCCTTGATGTCCCACAGTGCCTGATCGACGCCGGAGATCGCATTGTTGAGGACCGGGCCATTGCGCCAGTAGCTATTGACCGCCGACATCTGCCAGATCTCCTCGATGCGATCGACATCGCGGCCGATGAGGAAGGGTTTGAGATGCTTCTCGATCGCGGTGTGGACGGCGTTGAAGCGCTGGGTGAAAGTGGCGCAACCCAACCCGTAGAGGCCGTCGTCCGAGGTGATGATCTTGACGATGACCAGCCTGGATCCAGCCGGCTGGGTGAGGATGGTCTTGACATCTTTGATAGTGACGGGCATATCGTCTCCCGGGTGTTGGGCGAAGGTGAAATCTGCAGCAGGTATTCTGCACATGGATCGGTCCACCTGTCAAGACCGACCGAAATCGCGAGCGGAGCACCAGCGCGACGCGTCGTCGGCCTGGTGCTGGACCAGCCCGCGTATCGCCTGCTGGTCGTCGAAGACCAACCCGAAAACCCCAGCTATTGGAAAGCCTGCTGGTCGCCGCTGGTTTCGAAGTCCGGGGGGCAGCCGATGGGTATCGACGGCGATGAGGATATCGCCGCGGCGGCGGTAAATTCGCCTTCACTCATAGCCAAAGTATAACAAAAGTCCACCCATCCAGCACTCGGCTGCCGATCCTTGTCAGACCGGGCGACGGCGATTAGTTTAACATCCGACCCGTCAATGCCACTGACCGCGCTTGACGCCACCCCGCTCCCGCGACGCCTTCAATGAACTGGTTGCAAGCACTGATCCTGGGCCTGGTCCAGGGCCTGACCGAATTCCTGCCCGTAAGCAGCACCGCCCATCTGCGGATCGTGCCCCACCTTCTCGGTTGGCAAGATCCCGGCACCGCATTTTCGGCCACCATCCAGCTCGGGACGCTCTTCGCTGTATTCGCCTATTTCACCGCCGAAATCAAAGAGCTGGTCCTCGCCGCGCTCCAGGGTCTGCGCCATCGCAATTTCAACTACAATCCCGCCTGTCGCATGGCCTGGTCGATCGTCCCAGGCACGCTACCCATCGCCATTTTGGGCCTCAGCTTCAAGGACTTTATCGAAACCGAAGCCCGCGGGCTGACGCTTATCGCCTCGAGCCTGATTGCCCTGGCGCTATTGCTGATGCTCGCCGAGCACCTGGGCCGGCGCGAGCGCGTCATGCGGGAGCTGGGCTTCTGGCAGATCCAATTGATCGGCCTGTGCCAGGCCCTGGCCCTGATCCCTGGCTGCTCGCGCTCGGGTTCGACGATTATGGGCGGGCTCTTTATTGGCCTCAAGCGCGAAGACGCCGCCCGCTTCTCCTTTCTCCTCGGCCTGCCTGCCATCGGCGCCAGCGGGCTTTTGGAGCTGATCGATCTGCTCAAAGGCGGCCTCGGCGGCGCCGGACTTCTCAACCTGGGTCTGGGGATCCTCGCCGCCGCCATCAGCGGCTATCTGTCCATCGGCTTGCTGCTCCTCTTCCTCCAGCGCCACGGCACCGATTCATTCTCCATCTACCGCATCTTGTTGGGTGGTGTCATTCTCTATTCCCTTTACGGATAACCCCAGGAGCGATCCATGTACCCCAATACGTTAAAAGCGCGTCTCAACGATGGCGAAATCATCCTCGGCACGGGGATGCCAGCGCCTTCGCCACACGTGGTCGGCACCATCCTCGACAGCGAGCCCGACTTCCTCTGGATCGACACCGAGCACAATCCCTTCGGCGCCGAGGCCCTCGACTATATCCCGGTGCAGTGCAGGCTGCGCGGCTGCGCGCCAATGATCCGCGTGGCCTGGAACGATCCCGCCCTGATCAAAAAGGCCTACGACGTCGGCGCAGTGGCAGTGATGGTGCCCCAGGTCGACACCGCCGAGGAAGTTGCTCGCGCCGTCCAGTACGCGCGCTACTACCCCGAGGGCCAGCGCGGCATCTCGCCGATGTGGACCAAGGTCGCCGGCGTCGACTGGAACGAGGTGATCAAAACGGCCAACGAGGAAACCGTGTTGGTCGTCCAGCTCGAAAGCCAACAGGCCTACGACAACCTCGACGAGATAAAACAGGTACCCGGCATCGACGTGATCCTCGTCGGCCCGCTGGATCTTTCGGCGACGGTGGGGACGATCACCGACACCGGCTCGAAACAGGTTCAGGAGATTATGGAGGACGTGCCCCGCCGCCTCGAGGGCACGGGGATCGCCACCGGCACCACGCTGATGGACCCGGCCGAGATCCAGCAAAAGATCCGCTGGGGCTATCGCTATCTCAATGTCGGCAATGCCCTCGGCTACGGGACACAGGTGCTCGACGCCCATCTCAAAACCCTGCGCGCCAACCCGCGGGGCGAGGGCTAGGCTCGCGCTGGCCGTGGCGCTGCACATCCCCTGGTGTCCCCGGGCTACTGCTGAGCGGCCGCGTCTTCCGCCTGCCCGTAGCGGCAGCAGACGCGCCGCTCGAATTGACCGCCCCGGACTTTGCCGAAATCGCCCGGCGCTACAGCCCCGGGGACGACGCCTATTTCCTCTATCTCCGCGCCCCCACACAAAGCGGCGACTACGACCTCACCGCGCGACAGGGCGCAGCGCAGGCTTCCGCCCGCATCCAGATCCGCACGCTCGTTGAATTGCGCCAGGTCGCACCATTCAATGGCGCGACCTGGCCGCGGCGCTGGCCGCTGGACCAGGACTTTGCCCCGTGCAAAAACCGCCAGACCCTACAGGATCTAGCGCTAGCTGCGCCCGACGCCGACGCCGTGGGCTTCTGGCTGTCCCTCGACGACCAGACGCTGTGGCGGCAGTTGCCCCCCGCCGAGCTACCTCGCGCCCACTTCGTCAATGTCCATCAGGGCTGCCCCGCTTGCGGCAGCGCTATTTTCCGCCACGGCGGTTTCTATCCCTGGCAGCGCTCGCACCGCCCCGCCGACTATCGCTCCCAATGCCCCAACTGCCGCGCCATCTTCCCCGACAACAACCTCGGCGTCTCAGATTTCACCACCGGCTCCCACCTCGACGACGGCTATGGTTATTCTGACGACACCGGACACCTCTTCCTCTTCGCCGCCACCTACGCCCGCGACCAGGTGCGCTCCTTCGGCGCCGGCATCGACCAGCTGACCCGCCACCTTCACCAGACCCCCGACGACCAGCGCGCCGCGCGCCAACTCGCGCTGATGCTCTTGCGCTACGCCGAGGAAATCAGCTATCTCGCCGCGGTGCCGCAATTTCGCTACGGCCCTTCGGAGGGCGCGGAAAAACCCTGGCCCTGGGGCCAGGTCGACTGGGCGGCGCAAGCAGACCCCATCGCCGCGCTCGCCCGCAAGGGCATGCTGCGCTATTCGATCGACGTGCCCTATATCAGCGAAACACTGGCCCTGGCCTACGACGCCATCTGGCCCTTCTTGCACCAGGACGAAGCGCTCGTCGCACGCGCCCAGGCCCGAGGCCTGTCCGTCTCCAGCTCCAACGATATCGTCGCCCTGATCGAGGAAATGCTCGCCTGCCAACTCCAATGCGCCCTCGACGGCGGCGCCGCGAGCAATCTCCCGCGCGTCAGCCAGGGCGCTCTGGTCTTGCTGCGCGCGCTCGACCGCCCCGACGCCGACGACGTACTCTGCTGGCTCTACGACCGGGGGCCAGACCGCCTGCGACTCTTCGGCGTCGACAATTTCTTCCCCGACGGCACCCCACCCGAGGCCACCGGCGGTTATAATGGCATCCACAGCAATGGCCTCTTCGCGCTGGAATATCAGCTGCGCGCCCTGCGCCAACTCCACCCGAGCGCCTATCCCGAGTCCCGCTTCCCCTCGCTGGTGGGCGACCCGCGCGCCGCCCGCGTCGCCTGTGCGCCCTGCGAAATTGCCACCATCGGCCGCAGCTGGTTGCAATTCGGCGACGGCTCCGCCCCGGGCTCGGCCGCGCAACTGGGCAAGGAGCGGGAAAATACCCGTCTCGAAAAGCCCGTCTTCCACGCGCCCTTGTCCAACGACACCCTCGCCCGCGCCGCCGAATTCACCGCAGACGCCCACGTCGCCGCACTCTACGCCGCCATAGCCGCGGGCCGCCACCCAACATTGGGCACAACCATCCACGACGGCGTCGGCCTGGCGATCCTCCGCACCGGCGAAACGCCCGAGCGCGCGGCCCTGGGCATCGTCTACGGCGACGCGACCGGTCACCGCCACCAGGACCTGCTCGACGCGCAGCTCTTCTACCGCGGCTACGCCTTTTTAAGCGACCTGGGCTATCCGCAGTCGTGGGCCAGCATCGACCAATGGGAGGCGCACTGGGCGACGCACAATACCGCCTGGGGCGCGGTGCCCGGTCTGGACCAGGGTCGAATTTCCGGTCGCGGGCGGTTGCGGCGCTATCTCAAAGCGCCCGGCCTGCAAATTCTCGACATCGAGGCGGAGCGCTGGGCATGGAACACAGAAGAACAACGCTGGTATCGGCCCGGCGTCTCCTTCCGCCGTTTACTGGCGCTGGTCGAAACCGATGGCGACGGCGTCGCGGTCGTCGATATGACGCGTATCCAGGGCGGCGCCGAGCACTGGCGTCTGTGTTGGGGATGCGGTGCTTCGTTTTCTACGGATGTAGCGACCACTGCGCGGAGCGGCACGGTGGCCGGCGAAGCAATCCAACGCGGCGACCTCGACGACCTGCCCCATCCCGACTACGCCGCTCTCGCCTATATGGATGCAGTCGAAAAACTCGCCGCCCCACCCGCCTGGCGCGGCACCTGGCCGCTCGATTCCAATGCGCAACTGGACCTGCATCAGTTGGCCTTCAGCGGCGGCGAAACACTCACCGCGCGCGCCACCGCCATTATGGGACAACCGGAAGAATCCAACTACGCCTTCCGCCCGCTTATCTGGCGCAGCACGGGCGCAGCAATGACTTCTATCGACCTGGTATTCGAACCCCGGGTCGGCGAGTCCGCACTGGCGTCGGCGCATGGCATCGCGGGTGCGGGCGGAGCGGGCGGAGCGGAATTGACCACCGCCGCCGGACGCCGCATCGCCCTCTATTGGTCGCCCTCCGGCGGCGAGGCAAACTTCGCCGACGGCACCCGCCTCGCCGGACCGCTCGCCGCCGAAATCGACGGACAATCACACTGTTGTGGCACTACCGAGTTTCAACGCGCCGACAGTATCTATTCCTTTCCCCAGGCCGTGCAGCGCGGCACAATAACTTCGGTGGACCACCAGCACTGCACCATCGAAATCGACGGCCTCGACGACCTGGCCACCGCTGATCGCATCGTCCTCAACTCAGCGGGCCGGGGTCGCAGCTACCGCGTCGAAGCAGTGAAAAACCTCGGGGCGCAACGCTATCGTCTGCAACTGGACGTCACGACTCTCCTCGGTCGCAATCAGGTGCTATCCGTCGCGGGTACCTTTGTTGAAATGGACTATCACCTCATGGCGCGCACCGGCTATCTGCACGGCGCGCGCCTGCGGCGAACCGACGGCACCTGGGCCGAGATCACCGAGGCGCACAACCCGAATAATGGGCGGACCACCGTGCGGCTGGCAAAGGAACTAGTGGGCATCGAAGCGGGAGAATGGCTCGAGGTGGTCGACTGCGTCGCAGGTGACGAGGTGCTATTCGAACCCGTGACGAATATTGTTCAGCACCAGTAGCCCTTATTGACGGAAAACCACCCGAGGAGCAGCGCCAATGCCCAACGTGCCCTTCCTGCAAACCTTCGCCGACGCCTGGAATGCCACGACATCGACGCGCTGATGGCGCACATGGCAGAGGACGGCGTATTTATCTGATCCGGCGGCACCAGGGCCGAGGGCACCGATGCCGTGCGCGCGGCCTTCGCCGCGGTATTCGCCGCCTTCCCCGATGCGCGCTGGAATGACGGCACCCATAGCGGTGATCGCGGGGTGTCGGAGTGGGTATGCTCGGGGACTGATGCGGAGGACGGCGCGACCATCGAAGAAAAGGGCTGCGACATCTTCACCTTCCGCGACGGCAAGATCGCCGTCAAGAACACCGGTCTCAAATAAACGCGGACCAGAGGACAATACGATGCGCAAACATCCAGATCTCCAGCCCCTCCTGTCCACACTCGCTCTAATCTTCGCCCTGACCCTCGCGCCACCGACCGCCGCCGAACTGCGCCGGCCTGCCGTCTTCGGCGATCACATGGTATTGCAGCGCGATCAGCCACTGCCGGTCTGGGGCTGGGCCGATCCCGGCGCGGAAGTCACCGTCGAATTTCTCGGCCAGACAGCGCACACCAGCGCCGACGCCGATGGCAAATGGCAGGTGGCAGCCAAACGCCTGAGAGTATTGGTGCACCCTCGCCAGGACTAGCGGTCCAACTCGGGCATGTCGTCCGACTCGCCCGGTATCACCTTTGGGAGGGCGCTATCTGGTGCTCTTGCCCGCCAGCACAAACCACACCGTCTGCAACATGATCTTGAAGTCGAGCTTGAGCGAGATATTCTCGATGTAGTAGAGATCGTATTCGAGCCGTTCGCGCGCGATGCCCACCACGTCCTTGGAGTTGAGGTCGAACTCGTGCTTGGACTGCGCCCAGCCCAGCAGGCCCGGCTTGACATTGAAGCGCCGCATGTAAAAGGGGATCTGCTTTTTGAACTGGTCGACGAAAAACGGGCGCTCGGGACGGGGACCGACCAGACTCATATCGCCGCGCAGGAAATTGATGCACTGCGGGACCTCGTCCAGGTGCAAAGCGCGCAGGATCTTGCCGATTAACGTCACCCGCGGGTCCTCGCCCTTGACCCACACCGGGCCGGTCTTTTCTTCCGCGCCCACGCGCATCGAGCGAAATTTGAGCATCGTAAAGGACTTGCCCCCCTCGCCGACGCGCTCCTGGCGGAAAAAGATCGGCCCCGGCGAGATCAGCTTGATCGCCGCCGCGACCACCACCCACAAAGGCGCCAACCCCGCCAAGACGCTGACGGCCACCACCACGTCGACCAGGCGCTTGATCGCCTGCTGCCAGGTCGGCATTAGCTCGGGCTTGAGCTCCATCAGCGGCACGCCGTGGATCTGGGTCGTGCGCACGTGGCCGGTGACGATATCGTAGAGATCGGGCGTGATGCTAAAGGAGATCGACTGCCCTTCGGCCGCCGCGACGATCTCCATGATCTCCTCGTGCGAATTGGACTGCAAGGCGATCAGTACCGCCTCGATGCCCTCGGCGGCGATGAGCCGACCCAAGTCCCCCACCGCACCCAATATCGGCAGACCGTCGACCTCGCCGCGATCCTCC
>JAYYUU010000340.1:0-5842 GCA_036343835.1 Candidatus Latescibacterota bacterium
TGCGCCGACCTTTTGCCGGGCGAGGACTTTGAGCTCTTGCTCTACGCCGATATCGACGAGGCCTGGTTGTTGCTGATGGAGGAGGGCGAGCCGCTGGCGGTGGGCAGTTGCGCCTGGGAAGAGGAGGACGAAGTGATCGAAGTTCTCGAGGGCACGGCGCGCAAACTATTGCAGGACGCCGGCGAAGACGTCCAACGCATCTGGAGCGCTGGTGCCGGCGATATGGCCTGGAGCGAGGAACTGGCCGGGCGTCTGGGTGCGCCGCGATCGATCCTGGACCCCATGGCCGCGGTCGATCCGGACCTGTTGGGCGATGACGCCACCCCCGAACAGCGCTCTGCCTATGCCATTGCGGTGGGTTTGGCCCAGCGGGGGTTGGGGGGATGATCCGCGTCGAGTTACTCCACGGCCACCGCCGCCAGCTGCCGCCCTGGTTGGGGCCGGTGCTTTTTGCCTTGGTGGTCTGCGGGGGCTTGTACGGACTCAACTGGATCTATCCTTTCGGGTCGTTGTTGGGCGGGTCTGCGGGCGAGGACAAGGTCGCCAGTCAAAGCGTTTGGCAGCAGGAGCAAAGCGCGGCCGCCGACTCGTGGGCAGCGGACGAAACAGACGCAGTTCAGGCCGTCGATCCCCCCGATATACAAATCGATGCTCCATCCCCGCCGCCGGCTGCTGCGGTGGCTGAATCGGCCAGTTGGGACCAAGTGCCCGAAGAGCCGGTGCAGCAGGCTCCACCGACTCAGCAGCAGGTCTTGCCGCCCGCACCCGTTGCGGTGCCGGTGGTCGCGGCGAGTTCCACCCCGCCAGTGGTGGCAGATGGCGAGCGCTTCGACGGTGCGCGCCAGGCTCCCAGACGCAGTGCCGCCTGCCAGTGGGCGGTGCGGATCAACGAGCGGGTGCCCCGGGGGATTCGCCTGGGTTCGTTGACCTGCAACGCGACGGGGGAGTACGGGCTCGAGGGAACCAGCGCATCGCAACAATCGCTGCACGCGCTCAGGGATCTGCTGCAAAAACTACCATCGCAGGTTTCGCTTTCATCGTGGCAGGAGGGGCGGGCCTCGGCCAAGGTATTGCGCTTCGCCTTCCAGGGCCGCTTCGAAGAAATGCCCTCGCGCGAACTGGCCACTCTGTCGAAAGACCAGGCGGATAGGCTCTTTGGCAAAGTGGCCCACTGGGCTGACGAAAGCGGCCTGGACGATCTGTCGATCAAAAAACCCATCACCATGCCCTTGCCACCGTCGCGTATCCACCAGCGCCAGAAACTGTGGGGCACCGGATCGTATCAGCAAATTGGCGCCTTCTTCGACAAACTGCAACAGGTCGAGGAAACCGCGGTGCTCGGTGAAGTGGTGCTCAGGCCGGTCCAGACCGACGAGCGCGGTTGGGTCGAGGCCCAGGTCTACGCGGTCGTGGACGTGGTCGTGGGCATGCCTTGAGGAGTGACGCTATGGACGTGGCTATCTATCCCGGCAGTTTTGATCCGATCACCTACGGCCACCTGAATATTCTCGAGCGGGCGTTGGATATTTTTTCCGAGGTCACGCTGCTGGTGGCGATCAACCCCAATAAAGAGCCGCTTTTTTCGCTGGAGGAGAGCATGGGGATGATCTCCGAAGCCAATGGCGACAGGCCCCAGGTCAAGGTCGACTTCAACGACGGGTTGACGGTGGACTACGCGCGCCAGCACAATATCCGCACCGCGGTGCGCGGGCTCAGGGCGATGACCGACTTCGAGCACGAGTTCGCCATGGCGCTGACTAATCGCTCGCTGTGGCCCGAGTTCGACACCGTCTTTCTGATGACCCGGGCCGAGTATATGTATCTCAGTTCGTCGGTGGTGCGCCAGGTGTCGCAGATGGGCGGGGAGGTGAGTCAGTTCGTGCCCGAATGCGTCGAGTGCCGGCTGCGGGAGAAGTTCGGGCATGCCTGAGGGGCGAGAGGAGATCGTGGCGCTGTTGGCGCTGGAGAGAGTCGAGGGTATCGGCCACGAGCGGCTGCGGCGGTTGCTGGCCCATTTTGGCTCGGCGCGGGCGGCGCTGGAAGCGGCCGATTGGGCTGTGGCGGTCGGTCGCGGCGGTCCCTGGCGGCGGCCTGGTCAGGCCGAATTCGCCTGGGCCGAAGCGCAGTGGGAGCGGTGCGACGCGGAGGGCGGTCGCTGTCTGGCACCGGTGGACGCCGACTATCCCGAATTGTTGCGCCATATTCCCGCGCCGCCACCTCTACTCTTCGCGCTGGGGCCCGACGATCTCGCGGGGCCGACCGTGGCGATTGTCGGGCCGCGGAAAACATCGGAATACGGTCTGCAGGTGGCCGGCGAGTTGGCGCATGGGCTGGCGCTGCGCGGCATCTGCATCGTCAGCGGCCTGGCCTATGGAATTGACGGCGCAGCCCACGAGGCGGCGCTCAAAGCTGACGGACGGACCATTGCAGTATTGGGCTGCGGCGCCGACGTGCCCTATCCCCGCGCCCATACCGGGTTTTACCGCCAGATTCGCGAGCGGGGGGCGATCGTCTCCGAGTTTGCCTGGGGTGCCCAGCCCGACCGGGGCTCCTTCCCGAGGCGCAACCGGATTATCAGCGGGTTGAGCCTGGGGATCATCGCAGTCGAAGCGCCGCAAAAGAGCGGGTCGCTGATCACGGTGCACCACGCGGTGGACCAAAACCGCGAGGTTTTTGCCGTGCCCGGCGATGTGCGGTCGGGCCTGAGCGCGGGTTGCCACCAATTGCTCCGGGAGGGGGCGAAGCTGGTGGAGGGGGTGGACGATGTGGTGGAGGAGCTGACGCATTGGGTGCCGCCGGCACCGGGCGAAGCACCCGCGCCGGAATTGCCCCCCGAGGACGAGCGCGTCTACGCGCTGCTTTCGCGCGAGCCGAGGCATATCGACGAACTCGCCCAGGACAGTACCTTGCCGCCCCAGACATTGCTCGACGCGCTGCTGCGGTTGGAGCTGGAGGGGCTGGTGGATCAACTGGCGGGGAAGCGCTTTTTGCGGCGGATGGGCTGAGCTCGTTCTTTTTTATCCCTGCGACTGATAGTCTTCCGTCTCTATTTGCAAGAGTTCGTCGCGGTCTGGAGGTGGATCTGTGGAGAAAAAGGGCCGCGCCAATCGCCATAGCACATAAGTGCCGGCGAATATGGCTAGCGCGATGGCGACGATCGCGTCCATTTCAAAGACCCAGCGCGGTGCCCAGCTGATAGGTCGCCAGTGCGCCGAGATAGGCCAGAATGGTCATATAGCTAAAGCTGAGCAGGGGCCAGCGCCACGAGCCGGTCTCTTTTTGGATTATGGCCAGGGTCGAGATGCACTGGGCGCAAAGGGCGAAGAAGACCATGATCGAGAGGGCCACCGGCAGGGTGTAGATCGGCCGGCCGTCGGGCCACGCGGCGGCGGCCAAGGTCGTGCGCAAGCTTGTGGAGTCCTCGTCCTCGCCGTCACCGAGGCTGTAGATGGTGCCCAGGGCCGAGATGATGACCTCGCGGGCGGGGAAGGAGGCGATGACCGCCATGCCGATGCGCCAATCCCAGCCGAGGGGGCGTACGGCGGGTTCGACCAGGTGCCCGGCTTGGCCCAGATAACTGTTTGCGACCCGTTCGGCGGCCTGGCGTTTTTCCAGGGCGTCGAGGGTTTGCGGCGCGGCCTGTTGCTGTTCGAGCTGGTGGCGCTGGAGGGTGGATTCGGAGCGCGGGAAGTAGGCCAGCGCCCACATGACAATCGTCGTCGCGAGGATAATGCTGCCGGCGCGCACGACGAAGGCCCGACCGCTGTGGTAGACCCGCAAGAGCACGGTGCGCGAGTCGGGCATCTTGTAGGAGGGCAATTCTAGCAGGAAGGGAGGCGGGTCGCCTTTGAGCAGAGTCCGTTTGAGCAGCCAGGCGACAGGGATGGCGACGAGGGCGCCGAGCGCATAGAAGGCGAGCAGGGCCAACGCCTGCGTGCCCAGCAGGCCCCCGAGCAGTGCGCGGTCGGGGACGAAGGCGCCGATAAAGAGCACGTAGACCGGCAGTCGCGCCGAACAGCTCATCAGCGGCGCGACGAGGATGGTGGCGAAACGGTCGCGGCGATCCTTGATGGTGCGGGCGGCCATGATCCCGGGGATGGCGCAGGCGAAGCTCGAGAGCAGGGGGATAAAGGAAGTGCCCGAGAGGCCGATGCGGGTGAGTAGCCGGTCCATCAATAGCGCTGCCCGGGCCATATAGCCGCTGTCTTCCAATAGCGCGATAAAGAAAAACAGGATGGCGATTTGCGGCAGGAAGATGAGCACCCCGCCGACCCCGGCGATCAGGCCGTCGATGATCAGGCTCTGTAGCGGTCCGGGGGGAATGAGTTCGGCGGCTCCGGCTCCGAAGGTAGCAAAGAGCGCGTCGACGCCATCCATCAGCGGGCCGGACCAGGCGTAGATCGCCTGGAAGACCAGCGCGTTGACCAGGACAAAAATCAATACGCCGGCGAGCCGGTGGGTGAGGATGCGGTCGGCTCGGTCCGAACGGCTGGACTGGAGACGAGCGGGTTGGGACATCGCGTCGGCGAGCAAGCGGTCGATCCAGGCGTAACGGGCGTTGCTCTCCAGTTCGGAGAGGGTGTATTCGGCGTCGGCGTCGCGCAGGCGCTCCAATTGGGCGGCGGTGTCGGCGCCGGCTTCGGCGAGCAAGCGGCGCTCGGCATAGCTGCCCTCGTCGACGAGCGTGCGCAGGGCCTCGACGGGAGAGAGCGGATGGGTGGTGAGGCTTTGCACTGCGGCAATCCCGCGCACTAGCGCAGAAGGTAGGTCTAGCCGCTTTGCAGATGGGGTTTGATCCATTGGCTCGGTGCTCAAGCTAGCTAGGGTACGGCGCAGATCGTCGAAGCCCTGACGGCGGTGGGCGCAAATGGGCACGACGGGGGCGCCGAGCGATTGCGACAGGGCTGCGGCGTCGATGCGGATACCGCGCCGGAGGGCGATGTCGACCATATTGAGCGCGACGACCAGGGGCAGACCGGTGTCGGCGAGTTGCGAGACGAGGTAGAGGTTGCGCCGCAGGTTGCTGGCGTCGACGATGGCGAGGATGCCGTCGATGGCGGGCGCGTCTGGTTGTTGGCCTAGGAGCACGTCGACGGCGAGCATTTCGTCGGGCGAGTGGGCGGCGAGGCTATAGGTGCCGGGTAAGTCGACCAGGTCGAGGGCTGTGTCGTCATCGAGCGCCAGCGTGCCGACTTTGTGCTCTACGGTGACGCCGGGGTAGTTACCGGACTGTTGCGACAATCCGGTCAGGGCGTTGAAGAGCGTAGTTTTACCGGTATTGGGGTTGCCGATGAGCGCCAGCGTGCGGGCGCGGGACGGCGTTTGCACAGCAGCCTGCCAGAAAGTTATGGGACGAGGTGGATCGCGGCGGCGTCGTTGCGCCTGAGGGCCAGGCGAGATTCGCCGATTTGGACGATCAGCGCCGAGCCGGCGCGCAACACGCGCAGCGGTTGGCCGGGCAGAAAGCCGAGCTCGCGCAGGCGCGCGGCCAGCTGCGGCGGAGCTGTGATGGCAGCAATTACCGCTTCGCAGTTGGGTGGAAGCTGTGATAGATCGAGATGGGTTGTTGCAGAGTAAGGCGTTTTGCGAAGTTCCACGCTATTTATCCGGCTAATTGGGCGAAAAATAGATTGGCAACGGCAATAAGTGTTGAGGTTGTCAATGAAGTGTTTGGCATACCAAACTTCTGTAAATATAACCAAGCAGAGAGCTAAGTCAATGTGTTTTTGCAATTAGTTGACATTGTCAAAAAATAGTTACGTCGAATAAAAAATATTGACGGACGAAGAAAGTGAGTTTATGTTGTCAATCAGTTGTTTTGTATATCAAACTTTTGATTGTC
>JAYYUU010000341.1:0-5716 GCA_036343835.1 Candidatus Latescibacterota bacterium
CGCGTCGTTCCATTCGGGTCACTGGCGCTCATTTATCTTTTCGTCTCCACCTCGACCCTAAACCGCACCCCAACCCCGACCTCGGGCGGCACCGTCGCGCCAAAAACCGAATGATCGACGATGACATAGTAGATCCCCGCATGCATCTCCTGCCATCCCGAATCGAATTCACCCGCCAACCCCGCTCGCGACAAATGGTCGAAATAGTCAAACTCCAACTCCTTGATGGGCAGCGTCCCCGCCATCACCGCCTGCAGGCCGTCGTAACTCCGCTTGTCGACAGATAGAGATCCACCGCCGGGCCCTGCAACAACGCTGCCTTTATCCTGAGCGCTGCTGGTGCCAGTAGCGCAAATTCCTCGTACCAGTACTGATCCTCGTCCAGAGTCTTGGTCTCGCCGACCACCGCCGCCTTTACATCGCGCATATTGGCCCACAACACCAGACCAATCAACAGCAGTACTACTGCCCCCAGTGCTAATTTGACTCTGGACAAACTCGTGCGCCTCATCTCAAAGGATCTCCAACAATTCGACTTCGAATATCAGCGTCGCGTTTTTCGGGATCACCGGCGGACTGCCCACCGCCCCGTAGCCCAGCGCCGGCGGGATCTTTAACTGCCGCACGCCGCCGACCTGCATCGATGCCACGCCCTCGTCCCACCCCTTGATCACCTTGCGCCGACCCAGTTCGAAGGTAAAGGGCTTATTGCGTTTGACTGAGCTGTCAAATTCCCGGCCATTGGTCAACCAGCCGGTGTAGTGCACCTGCACCTTTTGCCCCAATTTCGGCGCGGCGCCCGCACCCACCTCGAGGTCGCAGTACTGCAACCCGCTCGCCGTCGTCTGATAGCCGTCGACCGGGATTGGTCCGCGGTGCTTTTTCTCCTTGTCGCCTCCCGCTCCCAACAACAGCCGCGCCAGCCAATTGGCCACACTATCTCCTTTTTAGTTATTGGGCCGCACGATCGGCAAGACGATACGCGATGCCTGTGCCGCGTTGTGGTGCACCCTATTGTCCGCCCCCGTCCGCCGCCGCTCGGTGCCGATCGGGTCGCCGGTATTGGGATTGACGTCGAAGCGCGGAAAATTGGAACTCGATATATCGAGGCGGATCCTGTGCCCTTTGACAAAGAGATTGCTCGTTGGATAGAGCACAATCGCCAGCTCCGCCACCGCGCCCGGCTCCAGCTCTTCGCCCTGCTCGCGCCCATTGCGATAGCGCAGCCGGGCGATGCTATCGGTCAGATTGAGCGCGTAGCCATGCGGATACCACTGACTCGGCGGATAGACGTCGATCAGCTTGGCGGTAAAATCCGTATCCGGTGCCGTCGACGACACCCACAATTTCACCTCGACTGGCCCCGTCACCTCTACATCCTCCGCCAGAATCTCGGTGGCAAAGACCAGCACGTCCGGCCTAGAGCCCAGCGGCAGATAGGGCGGCTTGCAGCCGTAAAACTGCGGCCCCTCGGTCTGGTCAAAACCGCCCGGCTCCAGAATCTGCTGCACCCGCGCCCGCCACGGCGCATGCGTCGAATCGGGCACGCCGCGGGGCAAGGGTCCGATTGCGGACAGCGATGAGACATTGCCGCCGATCGAGGGCACCGGGTTGGCCGGGTCGAAGCGGTAGACCGTAGAGCCGCCATCGGCATTCGGCTTTGCCGATGCCAAAGTCCCATCCCCGTGCAAATAGTACTCGGTATACTGCGTCCGCTCCAGGGGCCACTCCGCCTCGTCGCGCCAGCGCCCGCCGTGAAAAAGTCTACCACTACTCGTCCGATATCCCCCACCCCCACCCATCACAAAAATTCGCACCGGCGGCTCCGCCTCCGCACCGGTGTCGACCCCCTTGAGTGCCCAGTCGAAATAGCGCAGATGCAAATCGCGAAAACTATCCAGCGCCGCCTCTGCGCCAAATTCCACATCCCCGGCATAACTCTGCTCCAGCGTCACCGCCCCATGCGTCCACGGCCCCATCAGCATCCGCACCGGCCCCCGTTTGCGCGCAGAAAGACCGATGAAATTCTTACACGTCGACCGCGTATACGAATCGTACCAACCACCGATAATCAGTATCGGCACATCCGGAATCTCGTCCCAAAAGAGCGCCGGCGCATAACTGGGATGCTGCCAGTATTCGCCGTAGTCGGCCTTGGTCAACAGATCTAGCGCCCACTTTTCATATGGCGGTACCACCTTGAGCTGGGTCTGTCCTTTGCGGATCGGCATCCGCTCGAGCCAATCGGCAAAACTCGGCGCGCCCAGATTCAACGCCCCATCGACCGCCGGATCTGCTTTGAGCTTTGCCTGCGTATTGGCCGCCGAATGCCAGAACGCCCACGCCAAAAAACGCAACTCCAGCGCCCCCCCCCTGCCGCACCGACGACTCGTGCGCATCGGCCCCGCTCATATTGGGCACCATCGCCACGAGATTCCCAGGCCCCAACGCCGCCATTGCCGTCTGCGTCCACCCCGACCACGAAGTCCCCCACGACCCCACCTTCCCATCGCTCCAAGGCTGCTCATCAATCCACATCAGCGCATCGTAGCCATCCTCCGCCTCCGGCACCAGAAAATCGACATCCCCCTCCGACCGAAATGTCCCCCGGCAATCCTGATACACCGCCACGTACCCCCGTTGCGCAAAAAACCGCCCATAGCCCCCATTGCGCTCGACATCGCTCTTGTCGTAGGGCGTGCGATGAAAAACCGCAGGTAATTTTTTCCCCACCCTCACCCCATCCCTGGCGGGAAAGTACAAATCCGTCGCCAACCGCACCCCATCCCGCATCGCCACCATCACATCCTCCACCACCACCACATCGTAGAGTTCCTCAGCCATTTATCCCACCTCAAAAAACGCGAGTTATATAGATAGGTCATTACCGCCAGATGGCAATACAAACCCAAGTGGACCGTCAGCCGCCCATTCCCACCAGTAGAATACAACCCCACCCCACCACGATCAACTTTCTTGACCAGATTCACCTTTCCCATCATGTTCTCCCTATGTTCCATCACCTCCTATTTATAGTAGCTCTCCCACTCCTCAGCCTCGCTGCCCCATCCCACAGCCCAGGACCACCGCTCTATGTGCGGCAGATAGTTAGCGGCGACCGAATACTCACTCCATATTATGGCCACAACCCTTATCAAGATAAAAAAGAGTTGAGAGAAAGGCTCCCGATGCCCAACCGCAAAAAAGTCGTCCTCACCGGCGCCTCCGGCACCATCGCCGGCCTCGTCCTCCCCACCTTGCGCGACGTCCGCCGACCCGCACGGGGTCCCCTGCCAAATCTTCTACGGCATCTCGGGCAACGACCACGCCTTCTGGAGCATCGTCAACGCCCGCAAGGTCCTCGGCTACGCACCCGAGGACAATAGCGCCGTCCGTTTCGCCGCCCAGGTCGCCCAACACATCCAAGCCGCAGGAGGAGACGCATCGTGAAAGAAATCGTCATTGTCGGACCGGGCGGGCTCGGCGGCACCTTCGCCGCTTTACTCGGTCTTAAAGGACAATGCTCAGTAATCGCAGTCGGACGCCCGGGGGCACATATCGACGCCATTCGCGCTTCAGGCCTCAACCTCACCGGGCTCAAAGAGGGTGTCGCCCGCATCGACGCCGTCGACGATCCCGGCCAAATCACCGCCTGCGACGCGCTGATCTTCGTCGTCCAAGCCCAGGACACCGCAACGGTCCTAGCGCGCACTGCCCATATCGAAGTCCGCGACTTCGCCGCCTCGTTGCAAAATGGCACCATCAAAGACGAATTACTCTGCGATACCTTTGGCCGCGACAAGGTCATCGGCGGCGTGGCCATCGTCGCCGGCGAGCGGCCCGCCCCCGGACAGATCAACTGGACCTACGACGGCATCACCCAATTCGGCGAACTCGATGGATCGGTTTCACCGCGGGTCGATCATATCGTCGAGCTCTGCAATCAGGCCGGTCTCAACACCGAGGCCAGCGCCGCAATCCTCCCCGCCACCTGGACCAAGATGGTCGGCTGGATCCCCATCGGCCTCTACGCAACCCTGGCGCGCAAAAACAACGCCGAGACCCTATCTGACCCAGCAATGGCCGCCGGCTATGTCGGCATGGTCCGCGAACTCAGCGCGCTAGCTCAAGCCCGCGACATCCCACTCACCAACTTGGGCCCCTATCACATCGCGTCCTGGAACCAGGGCACCGCAGCAGCAGCCATCGACAAAGTGATGCACTCCCCCCTCGCCTCCAGCCAATCGACCCACTCCGCCTGCCAGGATATCCAGAAGAGCCAGCCCACCGAATTCAGCGCCTGTGTCGGCCCCATGCTCGACGACGCCAAAGCGCGCGGGGTAGATCTGCCCGTCGTCCAGGCGATGTACGCCGCGCTGATGGGTTTGGAAAAATCGCTATGAGCGATAGCGTAGCCGACAAGATCGCCCTGGTGACCGGCGGCGGCTCGGGGCTCGGGCGTGCCACCGTGCAGGCCCTGGCCCGCGAGGGCGCAAAAGTCCTGGTCGCCGACGTGGATCTCGCAGGTGCAGAGGAAACCGTCCACCTAGTCGCCGAATCGGGCGGCGAGGCCAGCGCCTTCGCGACGGACCTAACCATCGCCGCCCAGGTCGAGGCGATGGTCGAGACGGCCATCGCGCGCTACGGTCGCCTCGACTGCGCCTTTAACAACGCCGGCATTCCAGGCCAGGTCGGGACCTCGGTTATCGACTATGCGGAGGAAGATTGGGATCGGGTCATCGCCGTCGACCTCAAGGGCGTCTGGCTGTGTATGAAATACGAAATCAAACAGATGCTCGCCCAGGGCGGCGGGGCCGTGGTCAATACCGCCTCGGTCGCCGGGCTGGTGGGTCTGGTGGGCTCTGCGCCCTACGTGGCCAGCAAGCACGGAGTGGTCGGGCTGACCAAGACCGCCGCACTCGAATACGCGCAGCAAAATATCCGCGTCAACGCCGTCTGCCCGGGGGTCTTCAAGACCCCGCTAGTAGACAAGGTCCTCGCCGAGCACCCCGAGCGCGAGGAGCTCTACCTCTCAGCCCAACCCATCGGCCGCCTGGGCCGCCCCGAAGAGCTGGCCGCAGCCGTGGTCTGGCTCTGCTCCGACGCCGCCTCCTTCGTCACCGGGCACGCCTTCCCCGTCGACGGCGGCTACGTGGCCGCCTGAAAAATAGCCGAGTAGCGCATCCGCACCAATACGAGCCTCGATCTGCGATGCGAAACGGAAGTAGCGCTTGCGCCTATCGCCCGCATTGCCCACCTACTCCACCGGCACCAAACGCAAAATTCGCCCCGGCCCCATAGATCCAACGACCGTCGACCAAACTGCTGGCCTGGCCCCCGCCCATATCTGCGCCGTGACAGCCAGCGTAGTAATAGGCGTAGTGGTCCTCGGCACTTCAGCTCCACACCGCCCGCAGCTTCTCTAACGCACTGTGGCACGAATCCAGCAACTCGGCCCCCTGGGTGAAATCGCCTTCCCCGCCCGCCCCTTCGAGCTGCAGGGCCAGTTCGTATAGGGCCAGGGCGCCCTACATTGACGGCCGATCGATCCCTTGAGCGTGTGCACATGTCGATCCAGCGCCGTCGCATCGCTGCTCTGCATCGCCTCGGTCAAATTCTCCAATTGTCGGGCAATCAATACTGTGGACACTTTTCATTGGAATTCAGGAACGACAAATGCCATAACTCGTTGAAAAACGACACCCGTGTGAATTCA
>JAYYUU010000342.1:0-6217 GCA_036343835.1 Candidatus Latescibacterota bacterium
CCGCCCGCTCACCACCCTCAGCTACGCCCTCCAATACCAGCTCTTCGGCCCCGACCCCTTCAGCTATCACCTCCTAAACATCCTCCTCCACGCCCTCACCGCCCTGCTCCTATACCGCCTCGTCTTAGACCTGATGCCCAAACCCGCTCCAGCCCTCGCCGCCGCCTTGCTCTTCACCGCCCACCCGGCCATCAGCGAAGCCATCTGCGCCGCCGTCGGCCGCGCCGACCTCCTCGCCACTACCCTCGTATTAACCGCCCTCATCCTCCACCAACGCCGCAAAAACACGGCCGCCGCCCTCGCCTTTATCGGCGCCTTGCTCTGCAAGGAAAGCGCCCTTGTCGCCCCGGCGTTATTCCTGCTGACCGACGTATTCCAATATCGGACTTTTTCGCGAAAATGCTATAGCAGACCCTACCTGCTCTACGCCATTATAACCCTCGCCTATCTCGCCTGGCGCTACAGCGTACTCGGCGCCCTCGGCCCGGGAGCAATCGACCGCCTCGACAACCCCCTCATCGAACTCGCCCCCGGCTTGCGCCTGCTCAACGCCCTGGCACTAGTAGGCCGCTACACCGGGCTACTCGTCCTCCCCGCGCAACTCTCCGCCGACTACTCCTACGCCGCCCTGCCCCTGGCGACGACCTTTATCTCCGCACACCTGGTAGTGGCTCTACTCGGCCTGGTCCTGCTCCCCATCGCCCTGGCTTGCACCTGGCGCCGCCACCCCTGGCTCTGCTTCGGCCTGGCCTGGACCTTGCTCGCCCTGGCCCCCGTCGCCAATATCCTGCTCCCCATCGGCACCATCATGGCCGAGCGCCTGCTCTACCTCCCCGCTATGGGCTGCTGTATCGGCCTCGCCGTCTTGCTGCAAAAGACGCGGCACAACACCCCCATCCTCATCGCGCTCATCGCCCTGCTCTCGCTGCGCACCACCCACCGCGTCGCCGACTGGCAAGATAACCACACCCTCTTCACCAGCGCCACCCAGCATTATCCCAATAGCGCTCGCGCCTGGCGCACCCTCGGCAAAGCCCATCTCGAACGCGGCGCAGATCAGCAAGGCCAGGCCGCGCTAAACAAAGCCCTGGAAATCCTCCCCGACTACTACGAGGTATTCAACGATCTCGGCGCTTATTACTTGGCACAAGGACAATACGACCGCGCCCTCGGCAACCTCGAAGCCAGTCTCCGCATCGACAAAAACTACCCCCCGACCTGGCTCAACCTCGGGCTGGCCTTTTATCACTTGCAGCGCCTGTCAGAAGCCCGTCAGGCTTTCGCACAAGCCCTCCGCCTCAATCCCCACTACCCCCAGGCCCGGCAAAATCTCGCTCACCTCGAAGCACAAAAATAAAAAGCTCCACCCCTTTGCAGAGGTGGAGCTTTTTACTGCGATGTAGATCGCTTAATGCACGGGCATCCGCATCCCCACCAACTCCGACCCCTGCCCCGACCGCACTCGCATCATAAACGCATCTCCCGGCTCGATCTCCGCCAACACCTCCTCGTAGTCGTCCACCGACTCCACCCGCATGCGGTTGATCGCCTGGATCAGCATCCCCCGCTGCAAGCCGCGCCGCGCCGCCTCGCTGCCCCGCACCACCTTCGCGACCAACACCCCGCGCTCGTCGTCGTAGCCCAGACGCCGCGCCAACTCATCGGTCAGTTCCTGCACGCTGACTCCCAGCGGCCCCTGCACCTCATCTTCGTCCTGGCGGGGATTGCCCAACGCCAACGCGTCTTCGTCCAATTTGCCCAACTCGACGTCGATGCGCTTCTGCTCGCCACCGCGCAAAATCGACAACTCCACCTCCACACCCGGTGCGGTGCGCCCGATCCGACTCTTGAGCTCGGTCGAATTGCGCACCGCATAACCGTCGATTGCCACTACGATATCATCGACCTTGACGCCCGCCTTGTCCGCCGCCTTGCCCTGTAGGACCCGCTCGATCAACACGCCGTGGGTATTGTCCAACCCCATCGCCTCGGCCACCAGCGGGTCGATATCGCCAATGACCACTCCCAATAACCCACGGCGCACCTCGCCGTGCTCGACGAGTTGCCCGACCACGTCCTGGATCAGATTGACCGGGATGGCGAAACCGATACCCATATAACCGCCGCTGCGGCTGACGATCGCGGTATTGATGCCGACCAGCTCGCCGCGCAAGTTGACCATCGCGCCGCCGCTATTGCCCGGATTGATCGCCGCGTCGGTCTGGATAAAGGAGCCGTATTCACCGCCGAAACGACCCCGCCCCACAGCGCTGACAATGCCGGTGGTCACCGAATGGGCATAGCCCATGGGACTGCCGATCGCCAGCACCCACTCGCCTTCGCGCAATTGGTCCGAATCGCCCAGCGCAATTGCGGGCAGATCCTGGGCGTCGATCTTGAGTACCGCGATATCGCTCAGCGAATCGGTACCCACCACCTCGGCTTCGAAAAAGCGCGCATCCGACAGCTCGACGCGTATCTCATCGGCACGGCGGATTACGTGATTGTTGGTAAGGATATACTGCTCGCCGCGGAAGCGAATGATCACCCCCGAACCCTGGCCGCCCCGCGGGCGTTCGCGCGGCTGATTGGGCAGGCCGAAGAAGTCCTCCCACGGATTGCGGCGGGAGCGGCCACGCGGCTCGGGGATGTTGTTGACTTCGGTGGCGATGGCCACCACCCCGGGTTTGACCTGGGCGGCGATTTCGGCAAAACCATCGCTCATCATTTGCAGTTGCCGCACGTTTTCGCTCTCGTAGGCGTGGGCGCTGCCGCTGGCGGCGACGAGACATAATATCAGCAGAGAAGGCTTCAGGCTCCGCATAGAGTTCCTTTCTATTCGCATCATAGATTTAGTAAAAAAATACAACTATTAATTTCTTCATATATAAAGGACGATAGGTGGAAAACATAGGTTCCCGATTATCGTCTTCATCCTCAAGCGGCAACGGCCGCTGCCGGCAAATCGTGCCGCACGACCAGTTCGCCCTGCTCCAGATCTACCGCGAGTAGAGAGCCGTCGGGAATATCGCCTGAGATCAGCGCCCGGGCGATCCGCGTCTCGAGCTCGTGCTGTAAGAAGCGCTTGAGCGGCCGGGCACCATAGACGGGGTCGAAACCGGCGCGGGCGATATACTCGGCCGCTGCCGGAGCAATCTCCAGCCCGAACCCGCGCGCGCCGAGCCGTTGGCGCAACCGATCCACAAGCAACTCGACGATCGCCTCGATCGCCTTATGCGTCAGCGGTTTGAAGAGCACCACATCGTCGATCCGGTTAAGGAATTCGGGGCGGAAGTAGGCTCTGAGCTCCTGCATCACCTGTCCGCGCGCCGACTCGGAGATCTCTCCTGCAGTCGTCAGACCGTCGACCAGATGCGGCGAACCGATATTAGACGTCATAATCACCACGGTATTTTTGAAGTCCACCGTCCGCCCTTGCGCGTCGGTCAGCCGCCCGTCGTCCAAAAGCTGCAATAGCGCATTGAAGACATCGGGATGGGCCTTCTCGATTTCGTCGAAGAGCACCACCGCATAGGGCTTGCGGCGCACTGCCTCGGTCAGCTGGCCCCCCTCCTCATAGCCGACATAGCCCGGAGGCGCCCCCAATAGCCGCGACACGGCGTGTTGCTCCATATACTCGCTCATATCGATGCGGACCATATTCTCCTCTGAGTCGAAGAGCGTCTGCGCCAGCGCCTTGGCCAGCTCGGTTTTGCCCACCCCCGTCGGTCCCAGGAAGACGAAAGACCCGATCGGCTGCTGCGGATCCTTGACTCGCGCGCGCGAATCACCGCATCAGTAACCAGCCCCACCGCCTCCGCCTGACCCACGACCCGGCTTTGCAGCGTCTCATCCAGCCGCAATAGCTTCTCCCGCTCGCCCTCGACCAGCCGCTGCAGCGGAATGCCGGTCCAGCGCGCGACGATCTCGGCCACTTCTTCCTCGCTGACCTCCTCGCGCAACAGGCGCTCGCCGCTGCCATCGGATGGCTGCCGCGCTCCGGCCTCCTGCAACTGCCGCTCCAACTCGGGCAATTTGCCGTGCACCAGTTCGGCGGCGCGGTTGAGGTCGTATTCGCGCTCAGCTGCTGCGGCCTCGCGCCGCACCTTTTCGATCTGCTCCCGAATCGCCCGTTCCCCCCCGAGCAACGCCTTCTCCGCCTCCCACTGGCCGCGCAGGGCACCGGCCTGCCTCTTGAGATCTGCCAATTCTTTGCGCAGCGTTTCGAGACGCGCCGCGCTGGCCGGGTCCCTTTCCTTTTTCAACGCCGCTTCCTCGATCTCCAGTTGCACAACCCGCCGCTCGACCTGGTCCAGTTCGGCCGGCATCGAATCGATCTCGGTGCGCACCATCGCACAGGCCTCATCGACGAGGTCAATGGCCTTGTCGGGCAAAAAGCGATCGGAAATATAGCGATTGGACAACACCACCGCCCCCACCAGCGCGTTGTCCTGAATCACGACCCCGTGGTAGATCTCGAAGCGCTCGCGCAGACCGCGCAAAATCGAGATCGAGTCCTCGACCGCAGGCGCCTCGACCAGCACCGGCTGGAAGCGCCGCTCTAGGGCCGCGTCCCTCTCGAGGTGTTGACGGTGCTCATCGAGGGTGGTGGCGCCGATGCAGTGCAACTCGCCGCGAGCCAGCAGCGGCTTGAGCATATTCCCCGCGTCGATCGAGCCCTCGGTCTTGCCGGCGCCGACGATGGTGTGCAATTCGTCGATAAAGAGCAGAATCCGGCCCTCGCTATTGCGGATCTCGTCGAGCACGGCTTTGAGCCGCTCTTCGAACTCGCCGCGGTATTTGGCCCCGGCCATCAGCGCGCCCATATCCAGCGAGAAGATCGTCCGGTCCCTCAGCCATTCGGGCACGTCGCCGCAGACGATGCGCTGCGCCAGCCCTTCGACGATCGCGGTCTTGCCCACCCCCGGCTCGCCGATAAGCACCGGGTTGTTTTTGGTCTTGCGCGAGAGGATGCAGATGGTGCGGCGAATCTCCTCGTCGCGGCCGATCACCGGGTCTAACTCGCCCGCCCGGGCCCGCGCCACCAGGTCAATCCCGTATATTTCCAACACCTCATCCTGCGATTCTCGCGTGGGTTTGTCGGTATTCATGCCATTCCCCTTCTCAATTTTCACTTGCCAAACGGGTAAAAAGCGCTCGCTGTTCTCGGCTGATATTTTCCGGCACTACAATGCAAATTTTAGCATAGAGATCGCCGCGTCCTCCCGCACTCTTGGGAAAACCCCGACCGCGCAGCCGAATGCTGCGTCGGCCCCCGGCGGGGACCACGACTTCGACCTCGTCCTCCAACGTTTACAAGCGCACCTTGCCCCCCAGCGCCGCCGTCCATGGCATCACCTCCAATTCGGTGTGCAGATCATCGCCCCCCAACCGCAGCGTGGCGTGGGGCAAGACCCGCACCTGCAAATAGAGATCCCCCGCCCGTCCGCCCGGCCCCGCAAGCCCCTGCCCGGCGAGCCGGACCCGCTGCCCGGGCCGCACCCCGGCGGGAATATTGACCGAATAGGTCTGACGCCGGCCGCTCTCGGGATCCTGCAAATGGATCTGCTGCCGCCCACCACGAAAGGCCTCGCCCAAACTCAGCGTCAGAATCGCCTCGCGATCACCCCCCCCCCCACAGAGGCGTTCAAAAAAAGAGCTAAACCCACTCTGGCCAGAGAGCGGATCCGCGCCAAAATCAAAGTGAACATCCGGCCGCTGCCCCCCTTCCTGCCAATCCGCACCAAATCGATCGTATTTGCCCCGCTTTTCCTCGTCCTTGAGCACCTCATAGGCCTCGCTGATCCGTTGAAACTTCTCCTCTGCCCCCGCCTCCTGATTGCGATCGGGATGATATTTGCGGGCCAATTGGCGATACGCCCGGGTAATGTCCTCTTTACTGGCGTCCCTGGAGACGCCCAATACCTGATAATAGTCGATATATTCCATAGTCATTCTCCCACCCCCACATCGCAAATCCCGTACCACCCCCATATTTATCTAGTTTAATGCCTTTCTGACACTCCCACTCCCCCCAAAATGACACTTTGCCACTCAATCTCTCCCAAACCCACCACCTGCGGGTCGGGGGTCTGCCGCAGGGCAAAGCTCCCCCAAGGCCATTGTTTGAACTATAGCGCCCCGCTCCCGCCGCTCGTTACGGTGCCCTTTAGGGCACGGCGCTGCTTCGACCCTCCGCAAGCCCGACGGGGCCGCC
>JAYYUU010000343.1:0-6316 GCA_036343835.1 Candidatus Latescibacterota bacterium
CAAGCCAGGGCCTGCTCTTCAATATCGACCGCGGTCCAATCCCCATCGCGCAGCGCAGCGATCCGCGGTTGTTCGTCGGGGCTGGGCGTCCGCAAAACCCACCAGGAAGACTCGGGACAGCAACGAGTTTGCCCTGCTGCATCGACCTCGACCCATTGTAATTGGCACCAGGACTCTTCGGCTCCTCCTCCGGTCTGGCCGATGGCCTGCTCGACCAGCAAGCAGGCGCGCAGCGGGCCCGACCCCGGGGTGACCAGCACGCTGCCCCGCCGCAATTGCGCACCGTATTCATCCAGCATCCGGCGCGTGAGCGCATGGACTAAGCCATGCCCGGGATCGATAGATTCGATATCTGGATCGGCGCTGGGGTTGAAATCTATAATCTTGGGCAGCGGACCATAATCGCCGAGGCTTTCGGGCAATGTAGCGATCTCGTAGCACCCCTCGCGCAATGGAGTGCCGCGCCCGCCCAGAGCGGTGAGAGCCGCGTCAAAGAACGCGCCGAGATCAGCGCCCGTTGGGGCGTCGGTCATGGCGAAAAACTGTGGCTCGGTGATTTTGGCTTGGACGGCAGCGGCCAGATCTTCGTCGCCCAATTGGCCCAAATGAGCGACGAGCCGCACACCATAGAGATGGCTCGCGCCGCGATGGGCGTCGGTGGCCAAACTCCGCGCAGCAGCGGCCAACCGCCACAATGAGCCATCGGCCTCAAAGCTCCACTCGCGCTGATTATCGACGATCTCCAGACCGCGCTCGTGCTCGCGACAGAGCAGAATCTGCTCTTTGTGCCCCTGGGCGTCGGCAAACTTCAACTCAATACCGGCCGCGCCATGCCAGCGCACACCAGTAATCGCCACGGGGCTTTCGGGGAGAACGCCCTTGACCAGGATGCCCGGCGCTAAATCTTCTAGCCGCACCATCTCCCGGTTAACTATCGAAATTCATGTGACAACCGCCTCGGTTGCCCGACGGCTGTACTGCAGGATCGGCGGTGCGCCGGAGGACGGGATAACTGCCGATGACCGATATTTTCGTCTCGATCTCGTCGCCGACGCTATAGCCGAAGGACTCCAGATAGAGACTGGCTACGCTCTGGTTGGCTTCGATATGAATCTTGGATTCCGCCGTGTACTCGGGTATGGGTTGCCATATCTGCGCCAGGACGAAACTGAAAAAACCCAAGAGGAAGGCGGTGAAAATCACGACCCCCTTGCGCCGGCGCAAAATGCGCCAATAATCTCTTAGGGTGACTTCGTACTGGGCCATGGCTTCTACCTAAGCTCCAGAAGAAGGAAGGTAATGCTCAGCGGGTTGAAAATCGGGGCTTGCGACCAAAGCTCGGTGCGGGTCGCTCCGGCTTCTTGGTGGGAGCCTCTGCTAACGCAGAGACCCTGGCAGTGGGCTCGCTGGAATCCCCACCGCCTTCAACACCGGAATCTCGACCATCCTCAATACCATAGATCTCGCCAACGCATTCGGCGGGAATCTCTTCGGTGAGCACGACTTCGCCGCGAGCAAAAAAACTGCAGCCATCCGCCTGGGCCTTGTCCGCGAGAATCTCCACCACGCAGGGGGTGTCCCGCTGGTGGCTGCGCGACTCGGCGGCGGCGCGGGTCAGCGACAGATGCACATAATAGCGATCACCGGGGGAAATGCCCTCGTCGGCAAAGCGGCGAGCCGCGCCCTTGGTGGTGCCCATGTAAAACCTGTCGGGCGGCGGATCCATCGGCTCGCCATCCATTTCCACAAAAAAACTGTGCGCGTAAAGAGCTCTGATGCCGAACTCATTTAATTCGAAACGACGCTGCTCCGGGTCTTCAACCAGGGCTACGACATCGGCCTCCGTCACCTCGTCGTAGCGTTCGCGGACGCCCTGAACGACCTGGTCCAGGGGCGCGTACCCGTAGGCGTCAATCTCCAATCCGAACTCGTCGGGCCGATGCCTGAGCATCAGCGAAAGCAATTTGGAAATGCGACTTCTATTAATCACTGCCACTCGATTCCTTTCGACTGCCGGCTCAACCGGCTCAGAGGTTCCACTGCTCGCGATAGGCCGCTATGGCCCGGGCGATTTCGCCGTCGGACAGGGCGATGATTTCGGCCGCCAGCATCGCGGCATTGCGGGTATTGTCGATGCCGACGGTCGCCACGGGAACGCCGGGGGGCATTTGCACGATAGAGTAGAGCGCATCGACTCCATTGAGCGCACCCGAGGCGATGGGCACCCCGATCACGGGCAAAATCGTATGCGCCGCAACCACCCCGGGCAGGGCGGCGGCCAACCCGGCGCCGGCGATGATTACCCGCAAACCGCGGTCGACCGCCTCGCTGGCCCAGACCGCCGTGCGCTCGGGATTGCGGTGGGCCGAGGACACCACAAACTCATAGCCGATGCCCAACTCTTCGAGTACCGCAGCCCCTTTGCGCATAACTTCCTCGTCGGATTTGCTACCCATGATGATGCCGACGCGAATGTCCGCCATCTAACTTCCTCCATTAACCCTGGAAACCACCCACTGATCTTAAAAACACAACCTATCCCGTAACAACTATTTATGAAATATAATGTAATGTTGTGCCCGCGCAACGCATCCCACTCCGAGATACGAAAGGAGGCAACCCGCTTGTCGCAAGAGAACTACCTCCCGAAGCACTATCCCCAAAATGCCGGTCCTACCCGTTCATTTTGCGACGCAGGAAAGTGGGAATATCCAAATTGTCGGCCGGTGGCACGCCCTGGCTGGCGGCGGGAGCGCGCTCATTATTGCCATCGCGCATATATGCGGGTGTTTCAATATTCGATCTGCCGACGACCATCCCCGTGCCCTCGGCAAGCGACGGATTCTCAATAACCTTCGGCTCGGAATTGACCGCGGGTAGCAGCCCCTTCTGTTCGTGGGAGCGGAAGGGAATCGCATTTTCCTGGGTCAGGTTAAAGCCCGTGGCGATCACCGTGACCCGAATATCCCCCTCCAGGCCATCGTCGATCACCGTGCCGAAGATAATTGTAGCATCGGGGCCGGTGGCCTCGTGGATCAGCGACATCGCCTCGTTGACCTCGAAGAGCGTGAGGTTGGAATCGGCAGCGATATTGATCAACACGCCCTTGGCGCCGTCAATCGACACGTCTTCGAGCAGCGGGCTGTTGATCGCCTTGCGGGCGGCTTCCACGGCGCGGTTTTCGCCATTGTGAGTTCCAACGCCCATAATCGCGTCACCGCCCTTGGAAATCACGGTGCGCACATCGTTGAAATCGAGGTTGATCATGCCGGGGACCGTGATCAGATCGGCAATTCCCCGCGTCGCTTGCATCAACACCTCATCGGCTTTGAAAAAGGCATCCTTGAGCGTGGTCTCGCGCCCACAAATGGTCAGCAGGCGCTGGTTTTTGATGGTGATCAGGGTGTCGACCTGCTCCTGCAATTCCTCAATGCCGTTTTTGGCGTTGTTCATCCGCGGGAAGCCCTCCATCATAAAGGGCTCGGTGACAATGCCGACGGCCAGGGCCCCCTGCTGCCTGGCGATCTCGGCGACCACCGGTGCCGCACCGGTGCCGGTACCGCCGCCCATCCCGGCGGTGATAAAGACCAGATCCGCATCCTGCAGTCTTTCAGCTACCTTTTCGCGGTCTTCCTCGACGGCCTGCCGGCCCACTTCCGGATCTGCACCCGCGCCCAAGCCCCGGGTGACGCTGTCGCCGATACAGAGAAAGAAATCGGCCGAAGAAGTCTCCAACGCCTGCGCGTCGGTATTGATGGCGATAAACTCGACGCCGTACATCCCGGACTGGATCATGCGGTTGATGGCATTGCCGCCACCGCCACCGACGCCCACGACCTTGATCCGCGCCTGGCGCTCGTTGTCAATCATGGTAATTGGCATAGCGTCTACTCCTCCTTTATTGCCGGGATCGGCGTCGCCGCTAACCCCGCGTTTGCAACCATTTTTTTATGCGTCCAAGTAACGAATCGAAGCGATCCTCAACCATTTCGCGCACCTCAGTTCCAGTTTTATCTCCCCGCTGCTCGGCCCCGTAGAGAACCAATCCCAAGGCCGTGGCATAGGGCGGACTGGAAACCCCCTCGGCCATGCCCTCGAGCCCGACCGGCGACCCCAGGCGCACGAACGTGCCAAAGACCCGCTCGGCCAACGCCACCGCCCCTTCCACCTGTGAGCCCCCACCCGTCAAGACAATACCCGCCCCCAACACTGCATTGGGCAGCGCCGCAAAGATCTGCTGGCGGGCCAGCGAGAAGATCTCCTCCATCCGCGCCTCGACCATATCGGCCAAATCCCACCTGGACACCAGTTGCGCCGATCTACCCGCGATACCGGGGACCTCGACCTGATCCCCGCCGTCGATCCAATCCCGCACTGCCGCCCCGTGGGCGCACTTGATCCGCTCGGCTTCCGACCGCGAAGTGCGCAGACCAATACCCACGTCGTTGGTCACATTCTGCCCGCCCAACCCAATGATCCCCGAATAGCGCAATCCCCCCTTGGCGAAAACCGCCACGTCGGTCGTGCCGCCACCGATATCAATCAGGCAAACCCCCATCTGTCGCTCATCTGCATTGAGGACGGCATAGCTTGAAGCCAATGGCTCGAGAACGATATCGCGTACGTCGACGCCGGCCCGCAGGATGCTGCGGCTGATATTCTGCACCGCGGTGACCGCCGCGGTAACCACGTGTACATTGGCCTCCAACCGCACCCCGTACATCCCGACGGGATCGGGAATGCCGCGCTTGCCGTCGACGGCGAATTCCTGGGGCAAGACGTGCAATACTTCGCGGTCCATCGGCACCTTGATCGCCCCAGCAGTTTCAAGAACCCTTTCGCGATCTAGCGCGGTGATCCGCCCACCGACATCGCTGACGGCGACCATCCCGGTGCTATTGAGGCTGGCGATGTGTTCGCCGGCGATCCCGGCGTAAACCACCCCGGCCTCGACGCCCGCCATCAGTTCGGCCTGCCGCACCGCTGCGCCGATGGCCTGCACCGTCTTCTCCGCATCGACGATGACCCCGCGGCGCAACCCGTCGGAAGGATGCTGGCCGGTGCCGATAATCCGCAACCTGCCATCGGCTATTCGCTCGGCGATGATCGCGCAGATTTTGGTCGTGCCCAGATCCAGCCCCGCAATGGTACTGCTGTGCTCCTGATTCCAATTCATTCCGGCTCGATCTCCCCATTGCCGACGATCACCTGACCCGAGTAGCGCAAATCGATATAGGCCGGTGCGGGATAGTCCCGATAGACGCGCGGCATCAGCCTCCTGAGGGTGCGCAACCGGTGGTCAACCCGATCCAGGGGCAAACGCACTTCGAGATCGTCGGCCATCTGCAGCAAAATGCCATCGCCCGGCAACGGCTCGATCCGCACCACATTGAGACAAAATCCACCATCGACACTCGTCGCCTCTCCCCACCAGTGCAACATCGCCATCAACGATGAATCCGGCACCACCATGCCCAGCCACAGCGAGTCACCGGCTGTAGACAGCCCGGTAATTACCGGCAAATTCAACACATCTGTCGACTCCCCCGCAGCCCGATTCACCGGGAGCAACACCCCGTCGCGGGCGATCCCGTAGGTCGTACCCAACTCGACCCAGGCCACGCGGCGACGTTCGACGATTTCGACGGCGAGCCGATCGGGCGGCTTGCGCACGACCAGCGCCCGCTCGATCCAACACACCTCCTCTAACCGCCGCTCGACCTCTGCCAAATCGACGGCGAAAATAAGGGTCCCGACGGCGAGGCCGCTAGCGGCGAGCACATCGTCCCCGTCGAGTAGCCGCAATCCTTCCACCTCGAGCGCCTTGAGGCCGAATAGCGAAGATTGGCCGAGATAATTCACCACTTGGTAGGCGGCCAGGCCACTACCGGTGACCAGGACCAATATCGCAACTAGCACCCAGGGTATCCGGGTTTTATTGCCGCTTTTCGCACCGGGCGCGATGGCCAGTGGTTGCTTGCGAACTTTGGTCTTTTTTCGCTTCACGACTTCGCCCCCCCACCCGCCTTTGCCGCCAATGCCAACACCAACTCATCCACCGCCTCGCCGATGTCGCCAGCGCCCATCCCCAGCACCAGATCGCCAGCGCGACACAACTCGGCCACATGGGGCACCAGTCGATTTCTATCGGGCACGTAGTCCACCGGCTCGTAGCCTCTGGAGCGCAAGGCGGTGGCGAGTATCCCAGAATCCACACCGGCTAAGGGCACCTCGCGAGCGGCGTAGATCTCGGCGAGAACTACGTGGTCAGCCGCTGCCAATTCGCGGGCGAAATCCTCGACAAAGTCGCGGGTGC
>JAYYUU010000344.1:0-6505 GCA_036343835.1 Candidatus Latescibacterota bacterium
CCCACGAAAAAGGCGAAGGAATAGCGGCTGAGCCAGGCAAGGCGCAGCGAGAAGCGGGTCAACATCAACAGCCCCAGCGCCGTCGGCGCCAAAAGCCACCAGTTGACCGTCTCCCCCTCCCCCACTTCGCTCCACTCGGCGATGATTTCGCCGTAGATCGTCGGATACCAGTACTGGCCGAAGACATAGGCCGCCGCCACGCCGACGAAGACATGCTCGGCGAATTTGAAGAGCGGATTGTCCTTGTAGAGGAAGCTGTAGAGCGCCAGGGTCATCCCCGCCGCGGTGACAATGCCCAAACCCGTCCAGTCCGCCGTCAGCAACCCGCTGATCATCAGACCTATATTGATGGCGGCGAAAAGCAGCAGCAAGCCCAGAAAGACATAGGTACCGCGCATCGCGATCAGCTCCTTTGCTCAACTTGAGATCGCCGGGCGGCGAAATAAGCGGCATTCCCCAGGATGACAAAGACAACGATAATAAAATGGGCGAGCGACTGGGCGCTCATGCCCTTAGTGGCGTCCCCGGGGTAGTCGACCAGGGTTTCGTATTCGGCCGCGCCGGCCAAACCGCCGAGTAGACCGACGAGCTGGCTCGAATCGAGAAAGGGATAGAGGTCGGGGGCCATCACCGCAGTGCAACCGCCGACGAAGGGAAAGCCGTATTTCTCCTGCCCGTAGGGAATCCACCAGAATTCGATCGAATCCCCGGCCGCCAGATCGAAGACGAGGTCGAAATCGCGCAGCGTGCGCAAATCGCGCGTCAGCTCCAGATCGCCTACCTCAGCGCCCCAGTTGTCCTGCGGGAAAGCACCGTGGAAATCCTGCCCCATATTGAGAATGACGCTGAAATTCCCCGGCTTGTAGCCCATAAAGACATAGTCCACGCCGTACTCCAGGTCGAATTCCGCCGCCAGATCCTCGAGCACCTGCTGCGCCAGCCCCGGCGCTTCGGGCCACAGACAGATGGCCACTACCTTGAGGTCGCGGCGGAAAGCGTGGCGCAATACCGCCCGCGCCATCGGCAGCATTTCGGGCACGGTGCTGGCCCCAAAGGAAAAGGAGACCAGCACGATCTCCCCCGCAGCCATTTCCTCGAACTGGTCGTAGGCTGCCTGCACTTCTTTGGTCGGCGTTATCGGCAGATAAATCCCGGCCAATAGCGGCCCGGCCACCCCGAGGAATACCAGGACGAAGATAATGCGACGGTCGATGTCGAGGAGTTTCTGCATCATTAGTCCCCTCCACCTAGATAGGAGCGCTCGATGCCGAAGATGATCCGCAGCGAGGTGGCGATGGCGCCCAGCGACACGCCGAGCAGGATACCGCGCTTGGCCGCGAGATTGGGCACGTTCAATAGCCAATCGGTGGCCAGCGGGAAAAACTCGGAGATCTCGCGGCCGATGGGCACTCGGCCCAGCATGACGATCACCGCCGCGACCAGCAATAGCGCCGCCTCGGGGGTGCGGGCGCGGAACGTCCGATACGCCGCCGAGGCGATAAAAAAGGCCAAAATCGAAAACATGGTCGAGGCGCAGGGCACGTGGATATAGTCGAAGAGCCATTTGTAGCCCCCGGCTTGGGACTGGGCGGTGAAGGGACCCTGGCCATCGTTGTAGACGACGAAGACCATCATGACCGCAAAGCTGGCGATGGCGATCAGGCTATAGCCCCAACCAGCCACGTGCTGACGAATCCGCTGCCAGTGCAGGTTGAGCAGGCTGTAGAGCCCCAGCAAATAGGAGAACGCAAAGACGATCCGCACCCACAGCGCCATCTCCCGCTCCAGGTCCTGCGCGCTGCTGTGCGGTATGTAATAGGTGGCAATGCCGATCAGGCCAAAGGCGAAGGCGACGACGAGCGGCAAAGTCCGGTTAAAGAAAAGCATCGCGCGCTCCTAATAAGGGGTGAAGACGTGGGTCAATTGCGGGATGCCCAAGGTCGCCAGCAGCGTGCCCAGGATCAATACGGCCAATAGGATGGCCTTGCCCCCGTCCTGGCCCTTGAGACTGCCCAGCAGCCGCGGCTCACCCGACAGATAGGCGCTGGCCGCGTAGAGCTCTTCGCCGAGCAGGGTGTAATCGCAGGTGGTGACGAAGAAGGGCAACTGGGTAAAGGCGTCGGTGCCGGCGATCTGGATCGCCCCGGTGGTCGAACCCGTCTCAGCCAATAGCAGCGACTCGGCGTAGAAATAGCCCATCATGATATGGGCCGCCGGCCGCTCGCGAACCATGATGCCCTCGACCGCCGCCGCATAGCTGAACTGCTCGGTGCTGGCGACGAAGACATGGTCGGGGTTGAAGGCGTCGGGTCGCCCCGCCTCGATATAGGAGGCCTTTACCGTCTCCTGGCTCACCGACATCACCACCGGATCCGAGGCCACCACCCGCAAAGCCGTGTCGTATTCGGCCGTCCGCCGAGCGACCCGTCCCAAAATATTGACCGCGGCGATGGTCGGGATCTGGCTCATATCGCGCAAGCCGTGGATAAAGAGCACCGGCTTGCCCATTTCGGTCGCCCGCCCCAGCGCCTCGTCGAGCGCCTCGAGTCCGGCGATGCGGCGAATCTTGAGCTCGCGCCGCCGCGCGACGCCGATATAGCCCAGGATCAAACCGGAAAACACCAGGCACAATACCAGGTTATTGGTCTTGGCGTTGTTGAAGAGATTGCCCTCGGCCCGGGCCTCGACAATCGCCTTGCCGCGGATCGTCCCCCCCGCCGAACGCACATCGATATGGAAGTAATACGCCTTACCGTCCTCCAAAGGCGTCTTACCACCAGCACCAGCGAATTGTTCGACATGGACAAAGTGAAAATTCCCCAACTCCTCCCCGTGCCCAAAGAGCCCCGGCGCTGAAGACATCAGATTCCCCGCCGCCGCAACCTCGGTCGCCACGCGGAAAGGCCCATTGGGCGATTCGGCTATAGTAATCTGATAGGTCGTATTCTCGTTGGCCCGAGGATCCTTCGGCCAGGTCAGCGTGATACTGCCCCCGCCATCGTTGGGGGTGTCGAAGGCCTCGACCGCCGTCGGCGGCGCAACCGGCTCCATCATCGCCTCCAGCCCACCTCCCCCACCTTGAGCGAAGGCATAATTAGCCAAACCCAACAAGGCGAGAGACGCGAAGACCATCTGCTTTCCTCTCATCTCATTTCCCCATCCCCAATAAGGGCATATAATCCCCCAGCGGAGCGAAGGTGCGGGGGTCTGCCGGAGGAAAAAGCTCCCCCAAGGCCATTGGTCAAATTATTGCGTCCCACTCCCGCCGCTCGTTAAGGTGCTCTGCACGGCGCCTGTACGCCCCTCCTCAAGCTAGCAAGGGCCGCCTTAGCTTTGTCCTACGGCAGACCCCCTCCCCGAAGCGTGAGACGCCTCCCCCTCCACCCAGTACTTACGGCTCTATCGTCCGAGTAGCCGCATACTGCAAATCCCCCAATACCCGCTCGATATTCCCCCCCTCAATTGCCTCCACCATCGCCTCCTGAATCAACCGCCGCACCTGCTGATAACCCGCCATCGTCGGCTCCGACTTTCCGTAGTCCAGCATCCCAAACGCCACCCCATAATGCGGATTCTCCACGAAATAACTCTCCAGCTCCCGCGCCGTGCTCTTGCGCACCGGACAGTAATTGCTCGCCCGCACCCACCGCGCCTGCTGCTCTGGCGCCGTAAGCCATTTGAGGAACAGCCAGGCGGCCAACTGCTTCTCGGGCGGGCCGGCGCAAAGCGACACGCTGGCCCCGTAGACATCGACCACCGGTGTCGGCCCCGCCTGCGGCGGATGCGTCACGCCCCAGGTGAAATCCAATCCCGTATCTTCGATGCCGCTTTTGTAAAATGGCATCCCGGAGGAAGAGTCCTGCGAGAACAAAATTTGCCCGGTGACAAACTCGTTGAGTTCGGCATCCCGTTCGCCGACGATGTCAATCGCGTCCGCCGCCATCAGATCCCGCATCAACTCCAGCGACGCCTTGACTTCGGGCGAGTCCAGCGCATAGGCTGTGCCGGCGGCGTTTACCAAGTCGCCGCCGCGGCTAAAGACCATCGCGGCCAACCGGCTGGCGTCGATATCGAGCAGGAAGCCCAAGCTGCGCGCTTTGTTCTCGTTCTTGCCAAAGGGCTTTTCCCTGGCCAGATGGCACATCGCGGCGAAGTCGTCCCAGGTCGCCGGTGGTCCGTCGAAGCCCAACTCGCGCAGCCAATCGAGATTGTAGTAGAGCAGCTCCATCGAGCGATTTGGCGGGAAGCCGATTTGCACTCCGTTGACATTGTCCTGCATCAGAAAGGACTGGACGTAATCTTCGCGTTCGCGCGGCGACAAGCCCCACTTGGGCGAAGAGATATAGGGCGTTATATCCACGATGCCGTCGGCCTGATAATAGGCCAAGGCCTGATTCTGATAGGCCACGACCAAACTGGCCGCCAGCGATCCGCTCTGGATGCCGACATTCATCTTGTTGTAGATATCCCCGTAGCGACCGACGTATTCGCCGCGCACGCTGATCTGATGGTCATTGCTCTGATTGAAATCGGCGATCAGCTCCTGCAGGGCCTCCTCGCGTTCGCGGGTGTGCTGATACCAGAACGCGATCTCCTGGCCCTGGGGGTCGAGGGCTTCGAGATTGGTCTGCTGCTCTTGTATTGCTTCCTGCTGACCGCCACAAGCCGAGAAAATCGCGCACGAGAGAATCGCGCTTTTTAGTCTCATTGCTGCTATCCTTTGAGTCCGGACATCGAAATGCCTTCGGTGAATTCGCGCTGGATCAGGAAATATACCAGCAGCACGGGGAGGGTCGCAATGACCGCTCCCGCCATCTGCAAGTGCACCTCGGCCCCGGCCTCGCTGACGAATTGCTGCAACCCCACCGAGATCGGGCGCCAGTCCGGGGTGTTGGTCACCAAAAGCGGCCAGGCCAGCGCGTTCCAGGAACCAATATACGTAAACATCCCGACGGTCAGCAGCGGGGCCCGGCACAAAGGCCGCATGATTTGCAACAAAAAGCGCACGTGGCCGGTGCCATCGATGCGGGCCGAATCCCACAACTCGCCGGGTACGCCGCGCATAAACTGGCGCAGCAGGAAGATGCTAAAGGCGCTGGCCATAAAGGGAATGGTCAACGCCGGCCAGTTGTTGAGCCAGGCTATTGGGGTGTTGCGGTGCAGCCAGGTCACGGTGAGAAAATTAGGCACGATGGTTACGGTTTCGGGGATCATCAGCGTGGCCAAGACGCCGGTAAAGACCACATCCCGCCCGCGAAATTTCATCCGCGCCAGCGGATATGCCGCCAAAAGCGAAAAGAGCAAGGTCCCACTCACCTGCAACGCGGCGATGATCAGCGAATTCTCGAAGTAGAGACCAAAATCCGCCTCTTGCCAGGCGTTGAAATAGTTATCCCACTGTAGGCGTTCGGGCAAGAAGACCCGCCGCAGCGATTCCCCCCGGGTCATAAACGAGGCCAGGAGCATCCACGCGAATGGAACGCCAGCAGCCAGGCCGCCCAAGCTTAAGCCGCCGTAGATCAACCAAGTTTTATGGCCCTTAGTCGCCATAGAAAATCCGCTTGCCGAGCAGCTGATTTTGCACGAGCGTCAGGACCAGAATCGCGACGAAGAGCAGGAAAGCCATCGCCGAGGCATAACCGGCGTTGTGATACTCAAAGATCTGGTCGAAGATGGCGATGCTGAGCACGTCGACCGAGTCGCGCGCGCCCGGAGTCCGCATGATGTAGATGTGGTTAAAGGCTTTGAAGGTGCCAATCACCGCCACCATCGACAGAAAGAATAGCGTCGGGGAAACCAGGGGCAGGGTGATGTGGCAGAAGACCTGCCAACCATTGGCCCCGTCCATCTCGGCCGCCTCGTAGTAGTGCCTGGGTATTGCACTCAGACCCGCCAGCAAAATTACCGTATCGTAGCCGACATAGACCCAGATGTTGTAGAGGATGATCGAGCTCAGCGCCAGGCTGGGAAAGATGCCGTCCACCCACGCGGGATAGGTTTCGAAACCTGCCCCTTGTATTAGCAGGGCCACGACCGACTTGCTCTCGTAGAGCCAGCGCTGATTCTCCAAACCGAAGAGACTCCAAAAGCGATTGGCCAGCGAAGACGGATGGGGGCTAAAGATGGTGCGGAAGACTACCGCTGAGGCGATTACTGGCGTGACATAGGGCAGAAAGAACGCGATGCGGAATGTGCCCTTGGCCCACATGCTCCTAAAGAGCAGATACGCCAGACCCGTCGCCAGACCCAACTGCAGGGGAATGGTTCCAACCGCATAGAAAAAGGTGACTTTGAAGCCATTGTATAGCGCTGGATCACCCGTCTCGACCAGGCCATTCAAGCCCCATTCGAAGAGCACCCAGAGCCCCGCAAGCAGCATGGCCCCCCAGGCCAAATAGACCTGGGAGATCGGCAGACCGCGCGCCCGCAAAACACTGCGCAGGCGATAGGCCGCCCAGACGAGCCCGAATCCCGCAAGCAAGAGCAGCAGGTAGTGCGGTTCACC
>JAYYUU010000345.1:0-6907 GCA_036343835.1 Candidatus Latescibacterota bacterium
AATATCGCGTTCATGCACGAATTGGCCGAGGCGCTCTCCGACGGGTTCCGGGAATTCAGTCCTCGGCAAAGCCGATCTGCCAAAGATGGCCGTCCGGATCGGCGAAAAAACCGAATAGCCGCCTCTCTCTAGTGGCATAAAAAAGCCGGCCTGCCATCGGCAACACCGGCTAGTAGCGGAAAAGACGCCCAGACTCAAGCGGCGCAGCGCGGAGCTGCATCGCTTTGCGCTGCGCCCATCTTCGATACCGCCTGGGCACCGCGCACACTCTCCAGCTCGATCATCCAGGTATTTTCGTATTGGCGCAAAACGCGATACCAGGTGCTCAAATCGGCCTCGCGGCGCAAAAGCTGGCGCGCGGTCTGATCGACAACTTGCTCGGCCTGTTTGATCTGTGGGCGGGTAGCTGGAGCGCGCATCGAAATGGGACCAAAGGCGCTGCGGACTCGATTGATAACCGCGCTGAGCTCGCTGCCCAGACGGGATGTGGATTGGGACTTGGGGGACCTGCGCCGTCGCGGCATGGGAAAAACCTCCTGGGGGAGTTTCCGGCGCTTGGGGAAACGCCAGAGAGGACCTTGGAAATATCGCTTAACTATACAAACGTTCAGTAACTTTAATATACTGAACACAAGTGCAGCTGTCAAGCAATTTGATCCTTGGTCAGGAGATTTTATTTTTCTTTATAAGTATTTGTTTTTATTCTATATAATTCTCAGGAAACAAGACTACACGCACATAATTTTCCCCATTAAAATAGCGCTGCATCGCCCGCTGCACTGTCTCGGCATCCAATCCCTCGACATAATCGAGATAATCCAGGGCCAGACGGGGATCGATCTGGTGAAAATGGGTCATATCCAACAAGCTGAGCCAATAGCTATTTTCGCGCAGCCGCACCTCGTGGCGCCGCCGCCGCATCTCCTTGGCCTTCTGGATATAAAGGGCTTCCGGCCCCTGCGCTTGCAGGGTGTCGATCTGAGCCATGACCACGGCTGCGAGTTCCTCGGCGCGGTCCGGATCACAACCAAAACTAATCGACAGGCTATAGGTTTCCTTGGGATAGTGCGTCGTCGCAGCGCCGACCCCCACGCTATAGGTCCCGCCCAATTCTTCGCGCAAAACTTCGCGGAGCCGAATCTGCAGCACATCGGCGACGGCGTGGATGGTAAAAAAATCGCGATAGTTCCAGTCGAAGGGGCCGGTAAAGACCATCCGCGTCTGGCTCTTGGCCTCGAGCCCCTTGTACACGAAGCGCTCGACCTGGCCTGCGGGCGGCTCGATGCCCACATCGCGCCAACTCTCCTGCCGACCGGCGCTGGGCAAACTGCCGAGATAACGCCGCACCAGCGATTCGATAGTCGCCAGTTCGAAATTGCCGACGAAGATAAAGGTGAAGTCGCCGAAATCGCCAAAGCGCTGCTGATAGACGCGATAAGAGGTCAGCAGATCCATTTCGCCGATCAGCGCCTTAGACCAGGGCCGGGAGCGAAAGTGATGTTGGGCGAGTACCACCTGCAGCGTATCGCCGAAGGCCGCCTCGGGACTGGCGCTGCGATTTTCCAGGATCCCGCGCATCCAGACCCGATAGGCGGCGAAGGCCGTGGTATCGGCGCGCGGGGCCGTCCCGTAGAGATATACCAACTGGAACAAGGTCTCCAGATCCTCGGGCGAGGCCGAGCCCCGCAAGCCCTCCTGCAACCCGCTAATCCAGGGTTGTACCGAAACCACCTTATCGGCCAATAGCTTATCCAGCGCGATCTTGTCGAAGCGCCCGACGCCGCCTTCGCGGATCACGCCATCGGCGGTACGCGCCGCGATATACTCCTCGTCTGGCACTAGCGAAAACCCACCGGGACTCGAAGCGGCGAAGACCACCTCGTCGTTTTTGAAGTCGGTCGGTTTGAGCAGAACCTCGATGCCATTTTCCAACCGCCAGCGGGTCAACCCCAACTCGGGGATGCTATCGCGCGCGGCGATGGCCCCCTCCGCGGGCACCTGCTCCAGCAAAGACGCGTCGGCGACCTCCTCCACATAGGCCTCGACCTCGCGCTCGGCCACGGCGGCGAAGATCGCTAAAAGCGCCTCGCCTCGCGGCAGTTCGACCCCCTGCTTTTCCGGCGCGCTGACGGCGATCACCCGATTGCCAGACTGCAACCAACGATCGGCCAACGCATTGACTTCTTCCAGCGAGATCTGGGGCACGAAGCTCTTGTAAAAGCCATACTCATAATCCAAACCCGGGATCGGTTCGCCGGTGAGGAAGCTGCGTTTGTATTCGTCGGCGAAACGGCCCGAGCGCGTCTTGTCGCGTTCCCTGTGGGCCTGCTCCATCCGCCGCAACATCCCCTTTTTCTCGCGCGCCAGTTCGGTCGCGGTAAACCCGTGTACCAGCACCCTGCGCGCCTCCTGCAAAATCGCCTCCAACCCGCGTTCAACCCCATTGTCGGCCACCACCGCCCGCAGCATATAGGCCTCCTTGCTGCGCACCATCCGCCCCTGAGTCGATACCGCCTGCAAATAGGGCGGGTCGGCCTGCATGGTCAGTTCGTCGAGCCGCTGGTTGAGCATGCGGTGGTAGAGCGCCTGGACCAGGTAGCGGCGATAGTCGCCCACCCGCCCCTCGGGCTCGACATCCCGTTTGTAGTAGACCGTGGCCGAAGAATGCGTCGCCTCCGGGTCGGCGGCGATGGCGAAGAGCGTCTGCTCGTGGTCGGGCACGGGATAGAGCGGCCGGGCCTCCGGCGACTCGGAAGCCGCGATCTGCGAGAAATGCGTTTGGATCCGCTCCTCAACCCAATCGGGGTCGAAGTCCCCCACCGCGATCAGCGCCATCAGGCCGGGCCGATACCAGCGCTGATAGAAATCGATCAGCGCCCGGTGGGCAAAGGTGTCGAGCACCGCCCTCTCGCCGATGGGCAAGCGCTGGGCGTAGCGCGACCCGCGCAAGATAACCGGCAATTGCTGGTCGCGCAGCCGGGCTCCGGCACCGCGACCGCGACGCCATTCCTCGACGACCACGCCGCGTTCCTTGTCGATTTCCTCCGGCTCAAAGCTGATCCCGTGCGCCCAATCCTCCAGAATCTGTAGGCCCTGGTCGAGGATCTCGAGGCTGTCGGTGGGCACCTGCAAGATGTAGACGGTCTCGTCGAAGCCGGTGTAGGCGTTGAGGTCGGGGCCAAAGTGCATCCCGATCGCCTCCAGATAATCCACCAGCTCCTGTTTGGCGAAACGGGCCGTGCCATTGAAGGCCATATGCTCGGCAAAATGCGCCAACCCGCGCTGGTCTTCCCGCTCCAACACCGAGCCGACATCAACCACCAGCCGCAATTCGGCGCGATGGGCCGGCTCCTGGTTGCGACGGATATAGTAGCGCAGGCCATTGTCTAGTTCGCCGATGGTGACCTGCGGATCCACCGGCAATTGTTGCTCTAAAAGTGGGGTGATCCCCGCCGGGGGGGCCGCTGGCGTAGACGCGGTTTTGGGGGTGGCGCAGGAGAGGGCAATCAAACACAGCGCGGCGCGGCAAAAAAAATTCATAGGGACCTTTATGGATGCTGGCTTCAGGGCGATGGAACGCCAAAAAATACACCTCCTCCCGACCCTTTGCAATCGATCGCCCTTGACCGCTCGCGCACAGCGCCTATCATAAAAATCCATGGGGGCCGATTTCACCATCGCCAAGACCTACGACCGCTGATGGAACTACTGCTGCTCAGCTTCGTGCCGCTATTGGTATTCGTCGTCCTCGACAGCTTGAGCAATGTGCGCTATGCCGTCCTCGGCGCGGTGCTCGCCGCCGCGCTGGAATTGGGTTTCAGCTATTGGGGGCTGGGCGAAATAGACTCCTTCTCGATTCTCTTCGCCGCGCTGGTATTAGTCTTCGCCGGCCTGTCCTATAAATTCAACAACCCCGTATTCTTCAAGTTCAAACCCGTTGTCGGCGGCGCGGTCTTCGGCGCCGTCTTCCTGGTCACCTCGGCCCTTGCCGAGCCGCTGATGCTCACCGTGATCGACCGCTATATAGATCTAGTCCCCCCACACCAACAGCACAAGCTGCAAAACCCCGCAGTGCGCCTGGTCTTCACCCGCCTCAACTTCTACATGGGCTTTGCCTGTCTGCTCCACGCTGCGGCCACGGCCTGGGCGGCCCTGCGCCTGAACCGCTGGTGGTGGTTTGCCATCAGTGGGCCGGGGTTTTTCGTCGTCGTCTTTTTCACCCAATTATTAGCCCTGCTTTAGGAGAGCAAGTGCCCCTTTAGATTACGCATCTGTATCTAATACGCGCGCATCCGTTCGACAAAGCCCGGCATCCACGCCCCGGCGCTTCAGCTCGACGAGTTGCTCGGGCCGCAATCCCTCCAGGCCCGCCACCGCCAGCTTTTTGTCCATAGTCCCCGCTGACCCCTCGGCGTCACAGCTGCCGCATGCGGTCCTCCGCTGCGCGCATTGCGCGGACTTACTCCTCGGGGATGGCCCGCTTGGGGGACCGCGGCAAACGATTTACATCCAGCCAGCGAAACCCGCCACCGCTCCGAGCGGGCGCTACGGACTCCTCCCGCCCCAGCGCATCGAGCAAGACCCCCGCCTCCTGCGGCGAGACCTTGCCCGCAGCGACCATTTCCAATACCCTGCGTTTTTCCTCTTGCATGGCTTTTTCCCCTCTCAGCTTACTTCCTTGTCCAGTGTAAAAAGCTCCTTCAACTCGGCGGTCAACCTCTCGGTCAACCAGGCCTCGCCTTCCCCCACCACGCGCTCGGACAACGCCCTTTTGCGCTCGACGATCGCGTCTACCTTCTCCTCCACCGTCCCGCTGCAGGACGCCTTGTAGACCTGCGGCTTGCGCTCCTGGCCGCTGCGCAAGACGCGATCTGTCGCCTGGTTTTCCACCGCCGGATTCTACCAGCGGTCGCAGTGAAAAATTCGGGTCGACCGCGTCAAATTAAGCCCGGTGCCACCGGCCTTGAGCGAGAGCACGAAAAACGGCGGTGCATCCTCTCCATGCGGGAAGCGCTCGATCATCGCCTCCCGCATCCTTCCCCAACGCCTGCAACAAAACATCGGCTTCCGGGGCTGGAATTTTACCCTCGGCCAGCATTTCCAATATGCGTCGCTATTCGGCAATCATGACAAACTCCCTCTCCTTGGCCAATCCATTTGGATAACGATCTGGCCCTGCTTCACTGACGGACCCACAGCGGTGCTGCTACTCCTCGCCGTGCAGCCGACCGACCGAGACATTGCCATTGAGCGTATGCACCCGCACCTGCACCTCGCCGCCGGCGCCGATCGGCCCTTCGACCAATGTCCGTTTGACCGTGCTCATCGCGCCCAAATCCGCCGCCGCGTGGACCCGGCCATTGGTCGTGCAGGCGGCGAGTTGGCCGTTGAAATCGGCAGGGAGTCGCAAACCGACATGACCATTGGTCGATGTCGCCGTCAGCGGGGCGATCCCGGCGCCGAGATGGACGTCTATGCTGCCATTGGTATTGGTAAATAGTCCTTCGTGCCGCAATTCGAGCACCGTAGCGCGGATATTGCCATTTTGCGTGCGGAGTTGGATCTGACCCTGGCCGCCATCGAGCGTGAGATTGCCATTGGTGCTCTGGGCTCCGACGCGCCCCCCGCTGCCGCGCGCCGTGACATTGCCATTGACAGAGCGCAAATCCAGGTCCAGATGCCGCGGCCCCTCGATCTCGTAGCTGATTTCCACATTGACGCCGCACGGCGGCTTGGGGTAGTCTTTCCAGACGCGGACGGTCTCTCCCTCGCGCTCGGCATGCACCATGACCTCCTCGGCAAAAGCCCCGGCTTCCTCGCGGGTATGCGCCTTGATCCTGATGTGCGCACGGACCTTCACCTCGCCGCCATCGACGGCGTTGAAGGTGATATTGCCATTATTGGTCTCGGCGTCCAGGGTCGCAATACCCGCGCTGTCGAATGTCCACTCCTCCTCACCGACGGCTTCGCGTTTCGAGACGCCGTCGACCGCCTCGCTGACGGCGACCTTGACCTGGTTGACCACATCGTTGACCACGCTGCCCAGATCCATATCGTGGACCGTTTTGACGGCCTTGTCGACTTCCTGGCGCACGGTATGGCCGATATCGCTCTGATGCACCGAACTGACCGCGCGACGGACCTCTGCGCCGATCTCCTCGAAAAACTCGCCGAAGTCGCGCGGATCGCGCCGCTCTTCGCGCTGCTCCTGTGGCCCCTGCTTGCTCCAGCCGACGGCTTCGAGCAATTTGCCCGCTTCATCGACGCTGATCTTGCCCTCGGAGAGCATCCGCAAAATCGCCATTCTTTCTTCGCTCATGACTGACTCCTCTCTTAGATTATTTTAATTTCTGTAGGGCCTCAGCGGCCTCTTGGGCCCCCAACTCGCCGCGATCGAGCCGATCGAGGATCTGCCGGCGCTCATCCGCCAACTCCTCCCGCTCGCCCTCTTCCTCGGCGTCGACCTCAAAGCCCATCTCGCCGATTATGGCATTGAGTCGGCTGCGCAAAGCCTGATAAGACTCGCCCGACTCGCGCTCCATCTCTTTGAGATTGCCCCTGTTTTTGACATAGATCTCCAGAAAGCGGAGACTGTCGGCCGACAATTTGTCGAAGGCGCTGAGGGAAAAACTACCCTGAACTGTAGTATCGCAGCGGCTGCAGCTAAGTTGAGTCGCATAGAGCCCATCGCCACAGGCCGGGCATTTGATAAAGACTTTGTTCATCGAATTCTTCCTTTGTTTTATAACAGACTAACTCAATTTTTAGACCTTGTCCAGTAAATATTTCATATTATTGGGAAATATTTCCAATTTTTTCTTATTTACATGAAATATTTGTACAATTTTAGTTAAATATTGTGTAGGCACGCAAAAGCCCCGATAGCCATTTTGGCTAGCGGGGCTTT
>JAYYUU010000346.1:0-5729 GCA_036343835.1 Candidatus Latescibacterota bacterium
GACTTCGTCCAGGTCCGCAAGCATCTCCAGCCCGAAGGCCGGATATTGATAAAAATAGGCTCCCTGCTCAGAATTCGCGACGAGCGCCAGGGCGACTGGGTCTACCGGGTGGTCAACAACCTATTCTATTTCTATGAGACCCTGACCCGTCCCTACATGGAAGAATTTATTCCCAATACGATCACCTTCGACCATCGCGCCGACAAAGTCTCTACCCTCGTCGGCCCACAGGACAATCCGACCGATGACGACATCGGTGCCTCGGGTGAGCCGCTGAGCGACTTACTGGCCCTGATCAACAACGAATTGAGCAAAGATCGGATCGTCTTCGTCCTCGACGGGACCCTCTTCTTTCTTGGCAAACGCCTTTATAGGGTCAATGAAGAATTGGCCTTCAGACCCCAGCACTTGGCCAAGGTGGAATTTAGAGATCTCGAGGCCCTCGAAGCCGAATGGAAGATCCATCCCTATGTCGATGAAGGTGAAGAAGAAGAGGAGGAGGTGCCCAGCGAAGTCCTGGAAGAGGATGAAGAAGATCTCGAAGATCTGCCCTTCGATACCAGCACCAGGACCTAATTCCCCAACACCCGCCCCGAGCTTCATGTATCGCACCCTCAGGCTATTTTTACTCCTCTCCGCCCTCGCGACCCTTCAGGTTAATGCCTCGGTCGACCGCCTCACTGCCCTTGGGGGCCTTTCCCAAGCCCTATTAGACGATAGCAATGGCTTTGTCTTTCCCGCCTCTTTGGGCGAGTGGCCGCGCTTTGAAGTCGAGCTCTTTGACGAATGGGCCGGAGTCGCCTTCCCCCTATCTACACGGCATGCGCTGGGGCTATTTTTTAACCGCCCCTCTCCCGAAGTTGCCGATCTGCAATCCTATATCCAACAAAGCGGCAGCGATCTTTTTCGCGCCCTGAACCCCAGCCCCTGGTTTGACCTGGCCTATAACTATTCCCCCAGCGACGCCATCGCCCTGGGCTTGGCGACTTCCCTGGCTTATGACCGCAGTTCCCTGGCCGCCCGAACGACTTCGGCAACAGGTGCCGACCTCCGCCTGGGTTTGCGCCTGGGTTCAGGTCCCACCCTGGATATCGGACTGGGCATTCTGCTCCGCCGCCTACGAGACCAAACACTTGCCGGCGTAGTGCACAATCAAACCGATGGCCTAGGCCTGAATCTGGATATCCGCTACCGCTGGCCCCTGACTAAGCGGTTGATCTTGCTCCCCTACTTGGGTCTGGAACGCGATGCCTATGCCCTGGCCCCCGAAGCACGCACCAAAACCTCCTGGCGACTCGGGACGGGCCTGCACCTGATGCCAGCCCGCGGTGTATTGGTCGTCGCCGCGCTCGATACCCGCTTCGAGCGCACCGAGCAGGCCATCGCCGCACAACCAATCGCCGAAGAGCAGATCCTACACCTGCCGACCTGGATCCTCGGCAGCGAGGTCCGGGTGGGTTCGCTGCTCTTCCGCCTCGGTGTCCGCCACCAAAGCCAGTTGGCAGACCGCGAGCGCCTGCGCGCCAACCAATGGGTCCAGAGCTCTTCTTTTACCACCCATTTTACGACCCATCTTGGGCTGGGATTGGAATTTGCCGATCTGATATTAGATGGCCTGCTCGAGCGCGACTTTCTCCGCGACGGACCTCATTTTCTCGGGGGCAGCCGGCACGGAGGTGGCATCCTCTCCCATCTCAGTTTGACCTATCGCTTCCATCCACCCAGCGAGTGAAAGATTCAATCCCATGAATCCCTTCAGCCTGCTCTTTATCGACGACGAAGAGGAATTCCTCGCCACTCTCGAGGAATTCTTCGAAAGCCTCGAGTATACCGTCCATACCGCCCGCAATGGCCAGGAGGGCCTGCTCTGCGCCAAGGAGCACCAGCCCAAAGCCATCTTCCTCGATATTTCAATGCCGCATATGGACGGCACCGAAACCCTGCGGCTGATCCGCGAAATAGACCCCGATATCCGGGTCATTGTCGTATCCGGTTATGCCTCGGCCCCACTGGCCAGAGACCTCTTGCAGCAAGGAGCCTATGACTTCTTTCAAAAACCAGTTGATCTGATGCAATTACACGAGGCCGTTGAGCGGATTAGAACGATGCAGGATCTGTCTTGATCTCTCTTTTTTACATCGATTTATAGAAATTTCCTACCCAGATTTAATTGTGCTTGACTTTCCCGACTCTCTTCGTTATTCTTCTAAAACAACAGAATCACTGTAAGTGCTTACAGCAGGACGAGTTTCCCCCTTGTTCTAAGTTCTGTTCCTAGTTTTCCCACAAGCGCTAGTATCCCCGGGGAAAACAACCCCAACCCGTCGTGCCTCGGCCCTATGCGGCGGATCTTCTCCCCTTCTCCCATATCATTGTGCCGCTATTGCATTGCTGTATTTTGCGGCAGAGCCTAGAAATCAGGTATAGCTACCATGGCAGGATCTCCCGTTGTCGTTCTCGATATTGGTGCTTCGAAAGTCCTATGCCTCGTCGGTGAAGTCCAAAGCGATTCCCATATTAAAATCCTGGGGATGGGCCAAAGCCCCTGTTCCGGATTGCGCCGCAGCGTCGTCATCGATATGCCCCAGGTTGTAGAGGCCATCCACACCTCCGTCGTCGAAGCCGAACGCTCCGCCGGCCTCAAGATCGCCGGGGCCTATTTGGGTATGGCCGGCGAGGATATAAACGCCCAGACCAGTTGTAGCACCGTGGCCATATCCGGCACCTCCAATCCCATTTCCGAGGAAGACCGGGACCGGGCTTTGATCGCCGCCGAACAAGAACAGGTCGACCAGGCCCAAACGGTAATGCACCGCTTCGTGCAGAGCTATGCCGTCGATGGCGAGCCGGTGCAAAACCCGCTCTGGCTGCACGGCAACCGCCTATCCATTGAAATGCTGACCATTTCCGCCTCCGGGCACGCTTGCACCACTTTGCGCCACGCCACTGCGGAAGCGGGCCTCGAGATAGCGGGTTTTCTCCTGGAAAGCGTCGGTGCAGCCCAAGCCACCTTGTCCCACGACGAACGAGATATGGGTGTCGGCCTGCTCGATATCGGCGCTGGCACCTGTGATCTGGCTCTTTTTTGTGGTCCGATGCGCCACGTAGAAGAAATCCCATTGGGCGGTGACGATATCACCCGCGATCTCTCCGTGGTTTTGAGCATCCCGCCCCGCGAAGCTGAGCAGCTCAAACGCCAATTCGGCAGTGTCAACTGCCCTGGCGAGGATGGCGACCAGACCGTCAGCTATCGCACCACCGCCGGCCGCACCTGTAGCATGACCCGCCAGCAATTTAGCGAGATCATTGAAGCCCGTCAGCGCGAGATCTTTGAATACGTTTATCAGGCGCTGGTCAACACGCCCTATAACGACGACCTCTCCGCTGGTATTGTCCTCACCGGTGGCGGGGCCATGCTCGATCAAATCGTCCCACTCGCCGATGAGGTTTTGGGACATCACGTCCGCATCGGCGCTCCGCAGGACATTATCGCTCCCGATGCACTGGGTGATCCCAGCTATTCTGCTGCGATTGGCCTCTTGCGCTTCGCCGCCGACGAACACAGCGAGCAGCGCGAAGTGCGCCGCTCCGAACGAGGGAGGAGCAGCTTTGCCAGCACGCTGGGCAAATTGCTGAGTTTCTTTTAATGCAGTCGGCTCTTGACACCATTCTCGTCCCCACCTATTTTTCAATCCCCTGGCCAGCCAACCAACTGGCCGCCAATTATTTAGCCGCCATAGCTCAGCTGGTAGAGCAATTCACTCGTAATGAATAGGTCCACGGTTCAAGTCCGTGTGGCGGCTCCATTAACAAGGGCTTACAATCATATGTAGGTCCTTGTTTTTTATAGGTTATCTGAGATTATCTTATGTCGAGTGAACGCAAATTGGTCGCCATTCAGTTGGCCAATCATCAATTAGTCGAAACGATGGGGAAAATCGAAGCGGAAATTGCGCAGTTGCGGGAGAAAAACGAGCATCTTGCTGGGGAAAACGCCCGGTTACTAGCGCGCCTCGAAACGGTTGAAACTCAATACAAAACCCTGCAAGATGAGTATAAAAAAGGCACCGGCCAGGCCTATGTCGGCACGATGCGCACGTCGAAATACGGATTTGGCAAATCGGGTTAGGGCATTAGTTAGCCCCTGCTAAACCACCACCACAAGTTCCCCCCTGAAACTACTAGCAACACCAGCAAGATCCCCAGCATCGCCTTGCGCAAAGGCGACAAATAGGGCACCAATTCGATTTGATGCCGCCCTGCTGCAGCTCGATGGCGATAAAACCACCTGCCGTTGGCCAGGATTCCACCTCTTTCCCATCGACGCGAACCTGCAAATAGGGATAATGCGCATAGGCCAAGCGGGCAAAACACGCCGCATCCACTTGCATCTGAATCACCACGCGCTGATTTTCAACCCGATGCTTTAATATTTCAGCCTGTGGATTAGTACCCAGATCCCGTTTTGCCCCTCCCGCTATAAGCACCACCACATCACAGCTCAAACCCTCGGGATATGGGGCCGTTATGCGGATCGTCCACAACGCCGGAAAGGCATCGAGCAGCATGGCAATATCTTTGCGTTTGGGGAACGCAGCCCGCACCATCTGCTCCATATCACCACTCAGCCGGGCGCGGGCAAATTCCGCGGCGGGAAAGGGTATGGTCTGGGCAGCAACGAGCAAGGGCGTGCTATCGGCCCACCCTATGCGGGTGTGGCGATGCGGCTGCCCCTCGGCCTGGGGCAATACGGTCAATAAATAGCGCAAATTCTGTAAGCGCGCCCCGCCGTAGATAAACTCGTATTCGGGATGGCTCTGTAGTGCCCCACCGCTCTCAATCCGATCCAGTTCTCCATCGAGCATCTTGCGCCAGGGATCGTGCAACTTCCGCGAGGCCTGGGGCGCCTCCATAAAGAGGCTGTGCATCTGCGGAATACCCGTTTTAAACGCCAACCAGCCAATGGCGCTAAAAGGGTGGATTTTTTCCGTGGTGGGATGGAGCCGAAAACCGGGCAGTGCCCCCTCGGGCAGGTCGCGGGTCAGGGCGGAGAATTCCTCCAGCATATCCACCGGATAACCCACTGGGCTCGGATCGCTGCGCGCCAAATACGGATGCTGAAAAGTCGTCGGTCCCAAATCCACCGCAATAAGTGCGATGGCCGCGGTCAAAAGGCGTGGACCCCAGCTGCGCAACCCGGGCAATCGCCCCAGGACGAGCAAACCCCCGCCCGCCACATAGGCGAGAAAAAACGCCGTGAAAAGCAGGTAGCGACCGGCATTGAGCGAGGAGACCATGGGCAGGAATTCGACCCAGCGGTAGCCCAATACCACAAATAGCGAAACGAATAATCCGCATCCGGCAATCCCGACCCCTCCTCCCAAGCGCCGGCGCACCGTCCACATTCCCCCCAGGGCCAAAACACCCAGCGATAAACCCAAATACCCGCCATACCAGTGGCGTTGGTCGACGGGTAGTTCGTCGAAGCGCCAGCGGAAATTGGACCATGAGAAGAGTTGCCGCCAACCCGGGTCCGGCACCCCACCGAGCTCTACCCCAGCTGCCAGACCGGTGTATTCCCGCTCCAACCACATCGGCAAGGTCAGATAGGCCCCGACGAGCAAACCCACCGCGAGAATCGACACCCCGCACCAGAGCCACTGACGACCTCGCCGGCGCTTGAGCAACGCCACCGTCCGCAACCCGATGTAGATTATTAGAAGCAACGT
>JAYYUU010000347.1:0-7117 GCA_036343835.1 Candidatus Latescibacterota bacterium
CAACTGCTCTAACCCAACCAGCGCCTCCTCCGCCAGCACCCCCTGTGGCTGCCCTAGCGCCTGCCGCACCGCCTTTTCAAAACCCGCATCCGCAAAGGTGTCGTGGTCAAAGACCATCTCACCGCCCTCGCCAATGGCCTGCAGCGGTGGCCGCTCGTCGCCGCACCCCAGCCACAACAGCGCCGCGCAGAGTACATATCTCATTGTTCTACTCCCGCGTAAACCGTGAGAAAACCCCGCGTCCTGATCCGCGTCCCCTCGACTTCCAGATGCCGCCGGGTCATGTCGAAACCCAGCACCGTCGTCAGCTTGTAGCCCTGGTAGTCGGAGATATTGGTCAGCTGGGCAATCGTCGTCGTCTCCCAGAAACTGTTCTCCGCCCCCGGCGGCGTCGGGTCGCGCAATTGGCGAAAGTTGTGATACTCTATCCCGGCTTCGATATAACTGCTAAGCATAACCGGGAAACGCCCGACCCCGAGCAGGATCTGGCTCCACTCCACGCGTTCGGGCTGGCTCAGGAGCACCGACACCTCGCGGCGGAACTCGCTCTTGAACGCCGGGCTCAACGTAAATTTGCCCAACTGCAACCGATACTCGGCCTTATTGATCACCCCCAGAAAGGAGCCGTTCTCGCGCTGGCCGCGCAACAATAGCTCGATCTGGTCGTCGCGCTGGTGGTAGAGCTGCCACTTGAACATGTTGATGAATTCGAAGCCGGGCCAGCGATCGAAATCAAAACCCAGCCAGGTGGTGTTGACCAGCGTGTTCTGCGCCGGCAGCACATCCGGGGTCGGCACCAGCTCGCCCCGCGAATTGGGCAACTGCGCCCACTGCACCAGGTGGTCGAAGATATTGTCCTCGACGCCGCGCAGATCCTGAAAGACGCGCCCCCGCCCCCAGCCAGTAAAGTAGTGATCCCCCGCCAGCATCAAATAATCGGCATGAGCGCGGCGGCGATCGGCGAGTTGTTCGATCCGCTGGCGGCCCACCGCGACCCGCAAATCGGGGTGCAAAAAAGCGCCGGCGTAGAGATTGTAGCCCTGGCGGTCGCGCTTGTAGGGCAGATCGGCCTCGTCGTCGTTTTCGAAACGGTCGATAACGCCATTGTGGTTCTGATCGATGCCGTAGAGGAACTCGGGCCGGTCGGTGTGGAAGCGCAGAAAGGGTTCATCGTAGTCGGGTACCCGGTTGGGACTCGAATTGGTGTCGTTCTGGTTGAAGTCGGAGATCAAATCGTTGTTTTCGTCCCAACCGGGGAAGATCGTGCGGTCTCGCGACGAGCCCAGGCGCGACCAATCGGGAAAGCGGTCCTGGTCGTCGTTGTCTTCGACGAACTCAAAGGTGCGCAACGAACTGCCGTAGTCGACGATGCCATTGCGGTCGACGACCTGGAACCCGGTCTGGTAGTCGGGCGCGATATCGAAAGCTTCCAACAATGCGAAATAGGGATAGTCGGTCTTCGACACGTTGAGCATCCAGGCCTGCGACTCCGAGCTGGCGACGCGGTGCCTTTCGAGATTGGGGTTGGGATACTGCCGAAACTGATGGTTGACGTCGACTTCGAGATAGGCGTTAAAACCCTCGAGGTCGGTCACCTCCACGGTGAAGCCGGCGATCTGATTGGCGGTGGGCAAGCCGTAGTCGAGGGCCAAGACCCGCTGGTTGGACGAGTCCTTGACATTGCCCGGCGCCCGCGCCACCGGCACCGTCACCACCCGCTCCTGGAAATCGGTCTGCCGGTCCGAGGCCATTTCGACCAAGTAGTCATTGGCCAGCACCAACTCGACCTGCACCCGCTCGATTTCGCTGGGATCTGGTCCCGTATAGGAACGGTCCTGAAAATCGTAGCGCAGCCGGATCTCCTCGCGGCCATCTGCGGCCAAAAAGCCCCGCCGCTGAAAACCGCCCTCCACCAGCGGCCGAAAACCGATCTCCGACCCCTGCGTCCGCTCGCCCGCCAAATCCCAGATGACAATATCCTGTGCAAAGAGCGCGCCCCCCGCCTCGCCATCCTCGGGCGAGTCGTCCTTGATCACCACCTCGACAAAACTGACATTGGTCAAATTCTGCACCCCGGTGAGGTTGCCCTTGAGGATATTGCCATTGAAGAGCTCGGTCTGGGTCTGGGCGTGGTGGGCGTTGAGATAGGTTCCGCCGACCTTGACGAAGTCGCCAACCTGCACCTCCAGCCGACTGCCGACCAGGCTGGTATTATTGGTCTTCTCCGAAGTCCCGCTCGAACCACCAGTGTCGTCCCTCAGCCCATTGAGCCGCGACAGCAACACGGTCAGCGCGTATTTGTCCGCGAGAAAATCCCACTGGATGCCGTTGAAACGCGGTTTGGAAAAGGTCATCGGCGTCAGGGTAGTGCGGATCTGGCTACCGATGGTGATGGCGTAGTGGTATTGCCCCTTGTGATCAGAGGTAATCACCAGTTGATTGAACCAACGGTTAAATTGCCCACTCTGGGCCAAGACCGAACCAAAGGGCTGCGGATTCTGCTGCCGCCAGTCAAAGACCAGCCAGCCGCGGGTCAGGTAGTTGCCATAGACGTCGTAGATATAGCTGCCTTCGAGCGAGGTCGAGACATAGCGCTGATAAAAATTCTGCGCATAATTCGAATACTCCCACTGCTTCCACTGATACTCGCTATAGAGCTCCTGCGGGATATACCACTTGCGCACCGCCGGATCAAGCGCATCAAAAAGCACCCCCGGCCCCCGCGGCTCCAAAGAAACTTTCCCCCCGCGCTTGACCGTCCCCAGCCGCGCACCATAATCCTGCGCCTGCAAAACCAGCGGTGACAGCACCAGCATAATTATTGACAATAGTCTCAAATACCAACTCCTAAATAACCAATCATTAATCCTCCCAACGCAGCGCAGCGCGAGACGCACCCCCCCTCAATACGCCACCCCCAAAGTCCCCGAATGCACCTCCTCAAACGCATCCGACCGCACCCGCAAAACCCAAATATACGACCCCGGCAACACCATCCGCCCATCCTCCAACCGCCCATCCCACCGCACCTCCACCGGCCCAACCCCCCGCTCCTCCCCAAACACCTCATACACCTCCCGGCCCGCCAGATCGAACAACGCCAACCGCACCAGCGCCGATCGCGTCAACTGCAACACATTAAAAAACACATCCAACTCGTCGTTAATCCCATCGCCATTCGGCGTGAAAACGCGCAACCCAAACGCAATCTCACCGACCAGCTTGCCGATCTGCGGCTTGGGTATCGCCACCGAAAGATTCGACAACTCGGCAAAATCCCCCGGCCCAAAATCTGTCGCCTCGTCCGGCTCCAACCGCTGCGGCACCTCCCCCGAACGGATATTATAAGCCCGACCCGAAAAGGTCGTGCCGAAGCGAAAGATCGGCAGGTCGAAGGTAAACTCCAGCACCGCCTCGTCGTGGCGCACCAGCGGAAAGCTGATGCTAAAGCCCTCCTCGCGGATAAAGTCCACGGCAAAGTCAATCGGCACCCCATCGAGCACCACCTCGCGCACCGCCATAACTGGAATATTGGTATCCACCTCCAACCGGTCGAAACCGCGGATCTCCCCATCGGAGCGCAGCCGCACCGCATAGCGGAAGGTCGCCGGCTCCTCCGCCTTGGCCAAGCGCGGAAAAACCTCGGCGCGCAACCCGTCGGCAATGGGCGGCTGCAAATAGTCGAAGCGCAACTCGTCGACCTGGCGCGTTGTGAAGAGACCCCCCTCAAACTCGAAACTAAACTGTATATGGCGGCGCGGGGTCGGCGCCCGCAAAAGCTCCTCCATCCGCACCCGAAACCACGGACTCCAGTATTCGGTATCTTCGCGGATACCACCCCGCTCGATCGGCAGCAACTCGTCCGCATAACGCTCGCGCGTGACCTCCTCGAACTCGAAGACGCCCTCGCCAATGGGAATTTTCTCGAGATAAATCAATGGCGTGTCGTCGCTACCAGTCCGCACCCTCACCTCCAGATCCGAAAAATCCGGATGGCCGACGATATCCTCGACCCACTCGACAAAACCCACCGTGGCCCGATCGCCGAGATCGATGATATTAGACAGGTAGCGCCCCTGCTGTAAAAAGCCGGTGCCATAGACCTCGACCTCGTCGATCTCAAAGGGCACATCGGCCAGTGACTTGATCTTGACGAAACGCGTGTATTGGGGCGGCACCGCGACATCAACCACCGGCTCCTCGTTGCGCAACTCGCGCTGGACCAGCACGTCGGGCTGGCCCGATGGGAACTCGTTGAGCCACAGCTCGTAGCCGCGCAGAAAGTCGTTGTGGAATGGCGTCGCGGGCGTCTCCACCACCGTATTGCGCGGGTAGAACAGCACCCGCTGCACCCCGATCGGCACCATAAAATCGAGAATCACCCAGATACCTCGCGTCGCTACGCGCGGCTCGAAGATCGTCGGCTTGCGCTCGAAGGCCACCTCGTGGTCGCCATTGACCGTGCCCTCCAATTGCAACGCGTGGCCGCGGCCCGAATTGGGCGACTTGATCGAGCCAAAGTCCAGGACCCGCGCGGCAATATTGACCTCCTCGTCAAAGCGCAGCGGCCCGATCCAACCCGGCCGGTAGACAAAGTCGATGGTCTGGCCCGGTGTGTTGGTCAGCTCGATGAGGCCCTGTGTGACGTTGAGCACGATCTCCGGTTTGACGCCATCGCCACCGACCGTCCAGGCCGAGGTGCCCCGATCGCCGAGCACATAGGTCTGCGCCGGCTGGCCAAACAGGCCCCCTGGCAGCAATAGCACCGCCACCCATAACCAGCTCATTGTTTCAACCCCGCATACAAGGTCATAAAAACCAGACTCGCCTCCTGCGCCGGACGCCCCTCAAAACGCCGCTGCTGGAACTGCACCCCGGTGGTCGCCACCACCTGATAACCCTGGTAGGCGGTGCGATTCTTGAGCTGAACGACGCCGGTCCAGCCGAAAAAGTCGGCGCCCACTTCCTCCCGCACCCCCTCCAACAGCCACAGCCAACCCGCCTCCAGCCCCACCTGCAGCTCGGTATTGAAGAGCTGACGGCCATAGCGGGGGAAATAGCTGACGCCCACCGTCTCGGCAAAGAGCGGCTGGGTCCACATCAGGAAGAAGGTCTCCTCCAGGCTCCTAGAAGATTTAAGTCGGGTACTAAAGGGCCGCTCCTGGCGGAACTCGCTCTTAACACGCGGCTCCAACACACCTAAGCCCACCGGAATGCTCCACTCCGCCTTGTTGATCACCCCCAGAAAACCACTCGTCTTGCGCCCCTCCCGCAACCGCACCTCGTCTACCTCGTCCCGCTGCTCGACCCAATCCCATTTGAAGCGGTGCAGCAGCCGGATCTGCGAGCCCACGTGCTGGTCGAAGTCGAGATAGAGCGAGTTCTTCCAGGCGTTTAAGCTCGGCAAAAAATCGACCCGGTCTAACATCCGTCCCGGCGAGCCGATCGGCTGGAACCACTGCCGCAGCTCGTCGGGAATATTATCGCGGACCCGAGCACCGTAGTCGAAAAGCCGCAAACGGCTGCCCCCCGCAAAGCGATGGCTCCAGGCTCCGAGCACATACCAGGCCCGGGTCTGGCCGTCGCCGGCGACCAGCCGCAGATCCTGCCGCCCGACGCTCAACTCCAGCTCGGGTATAATCTCGACTTGTAAATAGGCGTTGAAACCGCGATGGTCGCGTTTGTAGGGATAATCGGGCTCGAGATCATTCTCGAAGCGGTCGATGACCCCATTGTGGTTCATATCGAGGCCAAAGAGAAACTCGGGACGGTCGGCGCGATAGCGCAGGAAGGGCTCCTCGTAGTCGGGGAAGAGATTCTGATTCTGGTTGTTGTCGTTGATAAAATCGCCATTCTCGTCCAAACCCGGCCAGGCCACCTCGCGCTGCGACGAGAGAATGCTCGATGAGGAAACCGTCGCCGACTCGGTGATCCCGCCCCAGCGCACGAAGAAGGGCCGCTCCCACTCGGTCAGACCGTTTTGGTCGTCGTCGTCGTCGACGAACTCGTAGACCTGGGGCACCGGATTCTTGAACTTGATCCGGCCGCTGCGGTCGGTGAGCCAGTAGCGGGTGCTATAGTCGTCCTCGATCGAAAAAGTCTCGCTATAAAACATCCACGGCCCGCAGCGATAGGCCGCGTTGAGATAGCCGGCGTGGGCGGTTTCGACGATTTCGTGGTGCCCCGAAATATTGGGGTTGGGATAACGCGAAAAGCGGCGATTGAGCACCAATTCGCCCAAAAGCGACACGCCCTTCCAATCGGGCAGATTCCAGTCGACGCCGATCAGCTCAGTAGCCGTCGGCATCCCGTAGTCGAGCCTGACGACCTGGGTGTTGCTATTGTCCTGCACATTGCCCTCAGCTCGGCGCACGGGCAAAAAGATGATCTCGGCGTTGCGCCGCTGGCCATCGGTCTGCAGATCAGAAGCCACTTCTATTCTATAGTCGTTGGCCAGCGACAGCTCGATCTGCACCTGCTGCAAATCGCCCGACTGCACGTCGTCGAAGTCGAGGCTGCCCATATCGTATTCGAGCAGGATGCTCTCGTCGTCGCGGGCAAAAAGCCGCCCCCCCTCCAAAATGCCCCCTTCGCGCAGCGGCAAAAAGCCGATATCGCGGCCCCGCAGCTCGCGCCCGCTGGTATCCACCATCACGATATCAAAACCCGCCAGCGCCGCCCCGACCCCGCCGCTCCCGGGCGAGTCGTCCCTGATCCACACCCAGAGCTTGTCGAGCGGCTCGTTCTCCAACGAGGTCAAAATCCCATGCAGCGGATTGCCCTCATTGAACTCCACCTGCGTCAGCACATTGTGTGCGTTGAGATAGGTCAGCCCGAAGGTCAGCCCCGGTTCGGTTTGGAACTCGATATGGCTGCCCATCACCGTCGTCGAATTGGTCTGCGCCTCCTCATCCGGGTTGCTCGGCCGCGACAAGAGCAGGCTGGCTTGATAACGCTCGGTCGCATAGTCTAAACGCACGCCGTTAAAACGCGGTTTGTTAAAGGTCAGCGGGGTAAAGAAGGTCACGATCTCGTCGCCGATCATCAGCCGATACGACGCCGCGCCGCGCTGGTCCGAGGCAATAACTAAGCGATCGAAGAAATTGCGATAGGCCGG
>JAYYUU010000348.1:0-13279 GCA_036343835.1 Candidatus Latescibacterota bacterium
CACGTCATCGATTCGGTTCAGGAATTCGGGCTTCAGGGTTCGATGCAGTTCCTCCATGACCCCGGACACGGCCTTTTCCCGGTCTCCCTTGGCGTCCATGATGCGTCTGGATCCGATGTTCGAGGTCATGATCACGACGGTGTTCTTGAAGTCCACAGTCCGGCCCTTGGAGTCGGTCAGGCGACCATCATCCAGGACCTGGAGCAGAACATTGAAGACGTCGGGATGGGCCTTCTCGATCTCGTCGAGCAGGACCACCGAATAGGGCCGGCGGCGAACGCGCTCGGTGAGCTGGCCGCCCTCGTCAAAACCGACATAGCCCGGAGGCGCCCCGATCAGGCGCGAGACGGCGAATTTCTCCATGTATTCGGACATGTCGACCGCGATCAACGCGTCGGCGTCGTCGAAGAGAAATTCGGCCAGCCGCTTGGCCAGCTCGGTCTTGCCGACGCCGGTGGGGCCGAGGAATATAAACGAGCCGATGGGTCGTTTGGGGTCCTGTAGACCGGCGCGGCTGCGGCGGATCGCCCGCGAGATCGCGGTGACCCCCAGCGGCTGGCCGACGACATTTTTCTTGAGCTCGTCTTCCATCGCCAGCAGGCGCTCGGTCTCGCTCTTAGCCAGCCGCGAGATCGGGATGCCGGTCATGCTGGCGATGACTTCGGCGATATCGTCGGAGGTCACTTCGACCACTTCGTCGCGGACCTCTTCCTCCCACTCCTGGCGGTTTTTCTGCAATTCTTCGCCCAAATTGAGCGCCTTATCGCGCAACACCACGGCTTCCTCGAAGTCCTGGCGCTCGGCCGCCTCGTTCTTCTCGCGGTTGATCTCCTGGATCTCGGCTTCGAGCTTGCCGATCTCCTCGGGCGGACTCAGCCGGGCCAGGTGAACCCGCGAACCGGTCTCGTCGATCACGTCGATGGCTTTGTCGGGCAGATAGCGATCGCTGATATAGCGGTCGGCCTGACGCACCGCGTAGGCGATGACATCGTCGGAGAACTCGACGTGGTGGTGGCTCTCGTAGCTCGAGCGCAGACCCTTGAGGATCTCGACGGTGTCCTCTAACGAGGGCGGTTCGACCATAATGGTCTGGAAGCGCCGCTCGAGCGCGCCGTCTTTTTCGATGTGTTTGCGATACTCGTCGAGGGTGGTGGCGCCGATGCACTGCAACTCGCCGCGCGCCAGGGCGGGTTTAAACATATTGGAGGCGTCGAGCGTGCCCTCGGCGCTACCAGCGCCGACAATCGTGTGCAGCTCGTCGATAAAAATGATGACATCGGTGTTCTGTTGCAGCTCGTTCATCACCGCCTTGATGCGCTCTTCGAATTGGCCGCGGTATTTGGTGCCGGCGACCACGCCGCCCATATCGAGCGTCACCAGGCGTTTGTCGAGCAGGATCTGTGGGACGCGCTTTTCGATGATGCGCTGGGCCAGCCCTTCGACGATGGCGGTCTTGCCGACGCCGGGATCGCCGATGAGGATGGGATTGTTCTTTTTGCGACGGCTGAGCACCTGGGTGACGCGCTCGATTTCCTTCTGGCGGCCGATCACCGGATCGAGCTTGCCCTCGCGCGCCATCTGGGTCAGATCGCGACCAAAATGGTCGAGGAAGGGCGTCTTGCTTTTTTTGCCCTTTTCCTTGCGTCCGGTGGTCTTGCCTTCGAGCACCGCCAGCGTCTCTTCCATCGCCGTCTTGTAGTCGACCCCAAAGGCGGCCAGGATTTGCGCGGCGACCCCTTCTTTGTCTTTGAGCAATGCCAGCAGCAGGTGTTCGACGTCGACGAACTGCGTCTTCATCTCCTTAGCCTCGTTGGCCGCCACCTCGAGAATTTGTTTGGCGCGGGGGGTAAAGGGCACTTCGCCGATGGTCATCGTGCCGCCGGAAGTCGCCACGTAGTCCTCCACCGACTGCTTGACCGTCTCCAGACTCAAACCCAGGTTGGTCAGCACGGTGACCGCCTTGCCCTTGCCGTCTTTGATAATGCCCAGCAATAGGTGTTCGGTACCTATGTAATTGTGCCCTAGCCGCGCCGACTCCTCGCGCGCCAGCTGCATCACCCGCTTTACGCCGTCGGTGAACATGTTATTCATTTGGCCGTCCTCCACAATTCACTCTTCTGCGGATGCCTAGTTTTAGTTGATTCAAATGGAGGCGAATCTTGAGAATGTACAAAATCCTACCGGAGAACTCCGATTTTTTGAAACTACCAAAAGCGCCGATACTTGTCAAGGTGAGGCCTTACTCAGGCGGCGCCCAGCTCGGCCAAGCGGCGGCGCACCAAGTCGGCCCGGCGCACGTCCCGTTCTTCGGGGGAGAGATCGGTCCCGGCCTCGGCCCGCAGGTGCGAGGGCTGGGTGACAATCATCAATTGATTGATAAAACCCGAGGATATTCTGCCCACCAACCCCAGGCTGCGCCCCAGGCGCACGGCCGAGAGCAAATTCATAAACTCCTGGCTGCTCAGCACCCGGGCATGGGCCAAAAGCCCATAGGCCCGCCAGACCTTGTCCTCCACCTGCGCGGGCGCCTCCTTTAGCAACGCGGCCTGGGCCTCTTTTTCATGCGCCATAATTTGCCGGGTCACCTCCGCCAGTTTGTCGACGATCTCCCCCTCTGGGACGCCCATGGTGGACTGGTTGGAAACCTGGAACAGATTGCCGACGGCGTTGGTGCCTTCGCCGTAAAAACCGCGCACGGTGAAGGTCATCTGGGTCAGCCCGCGCATCACCCGTTCCATATCCTCGGTCAGCACCAGGGCCGGCAGGTGGATAAGCACTGAAACGCGCAATCCGGTGCCGGTATTGGTCGGACAAGCTGTGAGGAAACCCCACTGATCCGAATGGGCGTAGTCGAGGCCCCCCCCCAGGTCGTCGTCGAGCGCGTCGACCTGCTGCCACGCTTGCGCGGTTTGCAAACCCGGTAAAATGGCCTGTAGACGCAGGTGATCCTCCTCGTTGATCATCACGCTGAGCGATTCGTCCGGATTGAAGAGCACGCCGCGCTGGCCCTTGCTCTCGGCCAGGGCGGGGCTGATCAAATGGCGTTCGACCAGCAGCCGACGCTCATTGTCCTGCAGGGTGTTCATTTTAAAAAAAGCCGCATTGCCCAGCTGGCGGCTCTGCTGTGCCGCGACGAGGACCTGGTCTATAATCTGCTCCTGATCGTCCAACGTGGCCTTGGGCGCAAAGGGCGAGGAGGATAAATTGCGCGCCAGACGCGCCCGGCAACTGACGACCATGCCCTCGGCGTCGTCCTCGCCACTGAGCCAGAGCGCGGCGTTGTCGACCAGGTATCGGAGGTTCATCCCCGCTGTTCTCCTTCGAGATCGCGAATGCGGTCTCTGAGTTGGGCGGCCTCTTCAAAGGCTTCTGTCGACACCGCCTTGGCCAGTTCGTCGCGCAGCTGATCCAACTGGTCCGTCGCTTGAGGCTGGGCTACGGGTGCAGGTGGTTGTTCGGCCCGAGCCGCGACAGGCCCCTTGCCCTGGTGCCTATCCGCACCGTGGATGCGTTTGAGCAGGCGTTCGAGCTGCGGCGCAAAGGCCTCGTAGCAATCGGAACAACCGAGCCGTCCCACCTTCTTGAATTCGTCGTATCCCATGCCGCAGGCCGCACAACTCACCCCCCCGACCTCTTCGGCTTCGACCAGGTTGGTCAACTCCGCTTTGACCTCCTTCACCAGTTTGGGCACATCCTCAGCTTCGGCCTGCGGCTGCGCGGGGGGGTCGATATTTTTTTCTTCGGCGCAAACCGGACAGAGAAAAATAGTCTTCTTGATATCGTCGACGATATGGGTATAGGCGACGGCGGCTTCGCGTTTGGCGCATGCTTCGCATTTCATGTCGCGCTTTCCTCCATGTGCAGCACACCCGCTTCAATACGCCCCATGCGGTCCATGCTCTGGGCCAGCTTGCGGTCGTGGGTCATAACCACGAAAGCCTGTCCATGCGCTCGGGCCAATTCGGCGAGCAACTGGTGCAGCGACTCGCTCGTCGCCTCGTCGAGATTCCCCGACGGCTCGTCGGCCAACACCACCAAAGGCCTGACGACCAGCGCCCGCACCATCGCCACCCGCTGGCACTCCCCGCCCGACAACTCACCGGGCCGGTGGTGCATGCGGTCGGCCAACCCCACCGACTCCAGAAGCTCGACTGCTATTGCGCGCAAATCGGTGCCGGCGACCAACGCCGGCAACAAGGCGTTCTCCAGCGCGGTAAACTCCGGCAACAGGTGGTGGAACTGGAAGACAAAACCGATATGCCGGTTGCGGAAGCGCGACAGGGCCTGGTCTTCTAGATCGAGGACGTCGGTACCGGCGATGCGCAATTGGCCGGCAGTAGGCCGGTCGAGCGTACCGAGCAGATGCAGCAAAGTGCTCTTGCCGACGCCGGACGCCCCCATCACCGCAACCAATTCGCCCGCGCGGACCTGCAAGTCCACGCCTTTGAGTACTTCGAGATCATAGCCGCCCACGTCGAACGCCTTGCGCAGGCCGCGCGCCTCGAGGATAATATTAGCTCTCTCGCTCACTCCATACCTACATAATATATCTAATTGCCTCTACCGGCATCAATCTGGACGCCTTGCGCGCCGGGTAGATCGAGGTCACCAAACAAATGACCATGCTGATCGCCGCCACCAACGCGAAATCGAGCGCTGCCATATCGACCGGCAGCGAGCTGATGAAGTAGACATCGCCGGGGATGGCAATAAGAGCGAAACGCTGTTGGGCGAAGCACAGACCGAAACCCACCAGACAACCCAAGAATGTGCCGATGCCGCCGATGGCCAGACCCTGGTAGACGAAGATGCGATAGATCTCGCCCACCGTGCAACCCATCGTGCGCAGGATGCCGATCTCGGGCGTCTTGATCAGCACCGACATCACCAAGATCGACATGATATTGAACGCCGCCACCAGTACGATGAGGCTCAACGCCAGGAAGATCGCCCATTTTTCCAATTCGATCCAGCGGAAGAACTCGGGGAAGAGCTGGGTCCAGTCGCGCACGCTATAGGGATAGCTAAACCCCTCGGCGAGCAGGGCGCGGATCTCGGGCGCCCGCTGTATATCCTCGACGTGAATGTGAATATCGGTGACCGCATCGCCCAGTTCCAAAATGCGCTGGGCGTCCTCGATGTGGATAAAGGCGTAATTGTCGTCGTATTGATACATGCCGCTTTCGAAGTGGTCGGTCACCAGAAAGGGCCAGGGGCGAGGCGCGAAACCGTCCAGCACCGCCCCTTCGACGTCGAAGTTGCCCACCGTCACCAGCAAGACGTCAAAACCCGGCCCCACCTGCAGCCGCCGGGCCAGGTGCTCACCAAGAATAATCCCCTGCTTGTCCAACTCCGGCAGATGGCCGAGGAGGATTTCCCCTTCCGGGTTGGCGTAGAGTAGGTGTTCGGGCAAATCGGAGACGGCGGGGAATGTCTCGGGATCGATGCCCCAGACGGGAATGCCATCGACCCGGCCCAGGTCGCGCTTCGAGGCGATGATGACCTTGGAATCGACCACCGGCGCCGCGCCCACCACCTCGGCATAGCCCTGGACCCGCTCGACCAATGCGCGCCAGTCTTTGATCGGCCCGCCGTCAAAGCGGCGGATATTGATATGGGCGTTCATGCCGATCAGCCGGTTTTTGATCTCGCCGGCGAAACCGTTGGTCACCGAGAGGATGATCACCAAAGCCGCCACCCCCATGATCACCCCGCCGACGGCCATATAGGCGATGACCGAAACAAAGCCCTCGCGCTGTTTGGAACGCAGATAACGGCCGGCGACGAAAAAGGCGACGCTCACGACTGGTCCTGGGTCAGATAGGCCTTGATAAACCCATCGATATCCCCGTCCATCACCGCCTGGACATTGGCCGTTTCGTGATCGGTGCGGTGATCCTTAACCAGGTTGTAGGGGTGGAATACGTAGGAGCGGATCTGGCTGCCGAAGTCGATGGCCTTCTTGGCGCTCTCCACTGCATCGAGCTTCTTCTGCTCTTCTTCCTTGAAGTGCTGATAGACGCGCGCCGATAGCACCTTGAGCGCCGTGGCCTTGTTCTTGAACTGCGAGCGCTCGTTCTGGCACTGGACGACGATGCCGGTGGGCAGATGGCTGATGCGCACCGCCGAGGAGGTCTTGTTGACGTGCTGGCCGCCGGCGCCCCCCGAGCGATAGGTTTCGACCTTGAGGTCCTCGTCCTTCAAATCGACCTCGATGTCGTTGCCGACCTCGGGGTAGACGAAGACCGACGCGAAGGCGGTGTGGCGGCGGTTGCCGGTGTCGAAGGGGGAAATCCGCACCAGGCGGTGCACGCCGGCTTCGGCCTTCAAGTAGCCGTAGGCGTAGTCTCCCTTGACTTCGATGGTCGCGCCCTTGACCCCGGCTTCCTCGCCCTGCTGCAGATCCATGATCGCGCTCTCCATCCCGCTGCGCTCGGTCCAGCGGGTATAGAGCCGCATCAGCATTTCCGCCCAGTCGGCCGCATCGGTACCGCCAGCGCCCGAGTGGATGATGAGGATCGCGTTTTTGGGGTCGTCCTCGTCACTGAGCATGGTGCGGAATTCGAGTTCGCCGATCCGCTCGGCGATTTCCCCGAGTTCGGTCTCGACCTCGGTGAGGGTATCGGCGTCGCTTTCCTCGACGGCCATCTGGTGCAATTCGCCCAGGTCCGCCAGCTGCTCAGCAAGCGTCTCCCAGGCGGAGATCGTGTCCCTGAGGACCCGCGCCTCCTTGCCGGTCCGCTCGGCCTGCTGCCTGTTGTTCCAGAAGTCGGTCGCCGACATGCGTTCATCCAGGACGGCCAGCTCTCCCTTCTTGCTAGCTATGTCAAAGATAGCCTCCCAACCGGTCGAGTTGTTGTCGGCAGCTGGCGATACTTTCCTCTATGGTCGGCATTATGGCGCCTCCTCGCTTTCCCTGTAGCGGTCAAAAAGCAGACTGACGTGTTTGCGCTCGAGGGGCATTTCAAAGAGCAACTGCCCCTCGTAGACGTCGTCCCGAACCATTGTAAACTCGTCACTGTGCTCGATAAAGAAGGGAGAACGAGAGAGCGGGTAGTAGCGCCGCCCCTCGTCGTCGACGAGTTGGAAACAGCGCGGCACGACCGGCCAGGCCAGTTTCAGATGGGCCTGCAGGCTCATGTCGATGAGCACGAACTTATGGCCCGCGTCGGGCGGGCCGTGAAAAAAATGCATATAGCGCACCCCGTCGGGGGGCACCATCAGCGAAACCTGATTATTGATGTTGGCAAAGACATTGGTAATGTTTTTCAGCTTGTCCGCCGACCCGCCCGTAAGTCTCACCCCGATATAAATCGGCAGGAAAACGGCCACGCCGCCCAGCACCACGCGGTTGAGCATCCGCATGCGCTTGTTGAGCAGCTTCTTTCTCTCGCTTGCATCGAGCATCGCCAGCTCTCCTCAAGGGTCTCGGCGCAACAGGGCGATTTTTCCTGTGCGAGTAACGCCGGCAGACCGTATAAAATAGTAATAGATCCCGTTGGCCGCAGCGCCGGCCGGTTGCCAGCGCGGGGCGCGGTCGGGGCGGTCGTAGATGCCGGCTACCAACTGCCAGCTAGCTGCGAAGACCCGATTGCCCGCCAAATCAAAAACGCTCAGTTCAACGTCGTCGCGCGCTGCCAATTGCACCGGAAAGTGTACGACCCCATTCTGCGCCGGGTTGGGAAAAGGCGGCAACAGGGCGTGCTCGCCGGGTTGCACTATATCGAGACCGCTGGCCGCCAGCGCGTTCACCTGCCCCCAGCCGTAAACGGTATCGGGACCGGCTTCCCCCAAATCCTGCGCGGTCAAACGCAGCGCTTCCAACACTTGTGCCGGTCCCCAATCCGGATGGGCCTGCAAGAGCAAGGCACAGACGCCACTCACCAAGGGCGCGGAGAAGGAAGTGCCCGCATTGCGCGTATAGTCGCCGCGCCGCAGATTGGCCACTACCACCCCCTGGCCGGGAGCTACCACATCCGGCTTGATGCGCCCATCGGCGGTGGGGCCACGCGAACTGGACGCGGCGATCTCCGGCGCGTGCACAGCGCCGACGGGCAAGTCCACCGAGCCGACGGCGATTACCCCTTCGGCGTCGGCCGGCGCCGTCACGTAGTGCCAGGGTACCTGGGCCTCGTTGCCCGCTGATACCACCACCACTATACCGCGACGCACCGCCAACGCCGCCGCGCGGCTGGTCAACGCCGTCTCGCCGTCTAGATCTTCGCGGACGTATCCGGTGCCATCGTCCCAGGTATTGTAGCCCAACGAGCTATTGACCACCTGCGCGCCCAGGCTGTCGGCCCATTCCAGGCCGGCGATCCAGCGGTCCTCCTCACTGGGCGACTCCGTCAAGTTATCCTCGGTTTTGGCCAGGATATACTCGGCGTCGGGCGCCACACCGATAAAGCGATTCGGCTCATAACCAGCCAGCAGGGAAAGCACCTGTCCACCGTGTAAATTCTGGGCGGAGCGCGTCTCATCGCCGGTGACAGGCTGGTCGTTCTCATCGCTGACTACGCCGTCGCCATTGACGAAGTCGCGCTCGGCTACCGGACGGAACTTTTCGCGAAAAGCCTCGTGCTCAATGTAGTGGAAGCCATTATCGAGCACCGCGACGCGCACCCCCGCGCCGGTAAAACCCCGGTCGTGCAGGGGAATGACGCCAATCTGGGCCAATTGTGCAAAAGCGGGACCATAGATGTCCTGCTGCACGATCAGCGCCCCGGTCTCTTTAGGACTCGGCGATATCGGGATTGTCTCCGGAGGCCGGGACCGACGCCAGCGCCGTACCGGCCGCACCTCGCGCACGAAGTCCTGCGCCAGCACCCGGCGCTCCACATCGGGCGAGACCCGGGCGCTGACCGCGTTGAGCCAGCGGGAACAGACGCGCACTTCGACCCCCAGACTCCGCAGGCGTTCGAGATAAGACTGGCTGACCAGCAAGTCCAGCTCGGCATCCTGGCGCCCGGTGCCCAGATCCTCCCAGGCGATGCGCCGACCTTCCGCGTCTGTCTTATCCCGCAACAGGATCCAGATACTCCGGTCCGCATCGTCCGCCAGCGCGCCCGTGACGCCCATGTGGATCAAAAGGGCGACGCACCAACCCAACCACTTATTCATCGGCTGGCGCGGGCGTCCTTCTGTCCAACACCTCCACCCCCTCGGGCACTTCAAAGGCAAAGACCTCGTCGGCTATCTTTTTGTTGGTGCGGTGATCCCTGAGCAGGTAGGTGGTCAGATTTCCGTTGGCCTCGAGTTGTTCGATCTGGAGCAACAGCCATTTCTTGCGATCTACCCAGATCCGCATCTGCTCGACCACCGATACTTCGCTTTCGGGCGCCATGACCACCAAGTAGCAGGACCGCCCCTGCAACTCGCTCTCTTCGACGGCGATGGGGGTATAGCGTTCGGCGTAGTCGAAAAATACTTCCCACGAGGTCTGCACCTCGCCCTCGTAAGGGCTGACCACCACCTGGCCATTGCGCTTGACATAAGACCAGACCGACTGGCCGTCGGCGACGACCACGTCGCCGCCCTGTAGCTCAATGCGAAAGCGATCTGGACGGCGTAGATAAATCCGGCCCTCGCGGTTGCGGCGCTTGTCGAGCACCGCCCAGTAGAATTGCTTTTCAAAGCGAGCCGAGAAGGTCTTATAGTCGGACAGGCGCTTTTGCACCTCGGCGATGATTTCGCCGCCGCTAATCCCGGCCGCCACCCTCGGAACCAGGCAACAACACAGTACGATCCACCACGACGACTTCATCAGCCTTCGGTCAACTCCTCTTCCGCCGCCAAATCCTCAATGAGGATCTGGCGCGGCTTAGCCCCTTCGGCCGGCCCGACGATATGGGCGTTTTCCAACTCGTCCATCAGCCGTGCAGCGCGGGAATAACCGACCTTCATCCGCCGCTGTAAAAACGAGGTAGAGGCCTGCTGCTGTTCGCAGACGAGGCGCACGGCCTCGTCGAAAAGGTCGTCCCGTCCATCGGACGCGGCATTAATATCCGCATGTTCGGAAAAGATCGCAACTTCCTCCGCCCGATAGTCACTCTCCTTCAACGCATCGACTAAGCGCTCGGTTTCCTCCCCCGAAATAAAGGCTCCATGCACTCGAATCGGCTCGCCCTGACCACCGGGCAAAAAGAGCATATCGCCCATCCCCAACAGACGCTCGGCACCGTTGAGGTCGAGAATCGTGCGCGAATCCGTCTTCGACGCGACCTGGAAGGCGATGCGCGAGGGAAAATTGGCCTTGATCACACCGGTAATCACGTTGACCGACGGTCGTTGGGTCGCCAGGATGATGTGGATTCCAACCGCGCGCGACTTTTGCGCCAGACCCATCAACGACGTCTCCACGTCAGCTGGCGCCGTCAGCATCAAATCGGCGAATTCGTCGATGATCACGACGAGATAGGACATCGGTTGCTCGGGCTCGACGCCGTCTTCCTTTGCCTCGGCGTTGACGCGTTCGAGTTTGTCGTTGTAGTCGGACAGGTTGCGGACCCCCAACTTCGCCAACTTCTGGTAGCGGGCCTCCATTTCGGCCACGGCCCATTTCAACGCCTCCGAGGCTTTCTTGGGCTCGGTGATCACCGGCACCAGCAAGTGCGGTATACCGTTATACATCGTCAATTCGACCACCTTGGGGTCGACCATGATAAAGCGCACCTCGTCGGGCGTGGCCTTGAAGAGGATGCTGCAGATCAGAGAGTTGAGGCAGACGCTCTTACCGGTGCCGGTGGCGCCGGCCACCAGCAAGTGCGGCATCTTGGTCAGATCCGTCACATAGGGCTCGCCCGAAATGGTCTTGCCCAGCGCCATGGTCAGCTTGGCGTCGGAACGGCGGAACACCTTGTCTTCGAGGACCTCGCGCAAGTAGACGATTTCGCGTTGTTGATTGGCGATCTCCACCCCCACGACGGATTTGCCCGGCACCGGGGCCTGGATGCGGATGCCCTTGGCGCTCATGATCCGCGCCAGATCGTCGGAGAGCGCGGCGATGCGGTTGACCTTGACGCCGGCAGCCGGCTCCACTTCATAACGCGTCACCACGGGTCCCGGACTCACTTCCACGATCTTGCCCGCCACGTCGAAATTGTCCATGGCATCCTCTAGGACCTTGGCGTTTTCGAGCAAGATCTCCTTGTCGACGTCGTTGCTACCCGCGGGAATCTCATCTAGCAATTTGATGGTCGGCAATTTGTAGCGCCCGCCAGATTTTTTGCGCGCGACGATTTTTTCGACCTTGGGCGCCGGCGTTTTCTTTCCCTTTTTGAGCACTGGCCGCTCGACTTTCACCACCGCCGGCTCTGCGATAATGGGCTCTATGGAGGGGAGGCGGTTGATCGCGGGCAGCGTTTCCCCTTCCTCCCCACCGACTTCCTCGTCCTCTTCAAGCTCTTCGTCGCGCTCTGCGGCGCGAGCGACGGCGCGCTCTGCAGCACGGACGGCGCGACGTTCGCGCCAGGACCCGATCCACAGCCCCGGTTGTCGCCAGACCCAAATCGCGCCATTCTGCACGGTGCGGACCAGCCAGACGAAACCCTGCGCCAGAGGCCGCAGATTTAGATCGGTCGTCAGCACCAGAGCGGCGATAAAGAGCGCCCCTAATAAAACGGCTGAGCCCGGCCTCCCGAGATAGGGTATGAGCAATTGCAAGCTGATTTGGGTCCCTAACACCCCGCCTAGTTTGAAGGCCATATGCGGAGGATAGGCGGGCAGTCCAGTAGCGACGCTAAAGAGGACGGCCATCCCCACGAATCCGAGACTGCGATAAGCCGCGATGGCAGGCGACTGGTAGAGCAGTCTATTCCAACCACAGAACAGCATCAGCAAGGGCCAGACATAGGCGGCCAAACCCATGCCCGTAAAGACGCCATACGAGACATACGCGCCGATTCTGCCTCCCCAGTTGAAACCCTCCGCAGCCGATCGGCTCGAATTGGGATAGTCCAATGTCGAATGGGAAACCAGGCTGATAATCAAAAATGCACCCAGGCCGATGAGGAGGACACCAGCCGCCTGGGCCCCCTTCTTGCCTTTCACAAGTTGATTCACATACTCGGACATACTGCTGGATACTCCAATAGTAGACTGCAGGGAAGTGCACAGAAGGACGGGGAGGGAGGATTATTTTTAGAACGTAGGAGAAGCTAGGCAGACCCAGGTCTGCGCTAGTAGGGACTTACAATTTAAGCAAAAACAAAAGTTTTCGCACCCCATCGCGCTCAGATCATACCGCTGCGCTTGCGCAAAAACCATTCCGCTGCCAATAGGGCAATGGCCAGCAATGCCGGCCACAGCGGTCCCCATAAGGATAGGGACTTGGCTTCCTCGACCACTTTTTTGCGCGGGGCCAGCTTTTGCAGCACATCTTCCCAAGCGGCGAGCGGGTGGACTGCACCACCGCTGGCGCGAGCCAACTCGCCGAGTAATCGCTGGTCGGCGCGCAAATCGCTGAATTCGATACTGTGCTCCGCGACGATGAATCGGCCCTCGTCCACACCGACTTCTGCCCCGTCGACGGTGGCGGCAGCCCCGTAGGCGTATTCCCCCGGCTCCAAGCCGCTATAAACACCGCGGTAGTGCCCAGCCCCCTGCTCTTGCAACTCGAGCTCTTCCCCTCTCGCCAGCGCGACCTTTACCACCGCTCCCCGCTGTGGCCGCAGCAACTCGTCGAAGACCTGGGCGGCGAAAAGGATCTCCTCACCAGCCCGGTATACGTGGCGCTCCGTCGATATGCGAATCCGCCCGCCCGGCGCGTCGAGTGCCAGCCACTTGGCTGCATTGCGCCAAAACTGTCTGATCGTCTGTGGCCGTCCGTTGACGCCACTGCTCATCAGATCGAGCCGCCAAAACGAGGTGGCGAGGGCTGCGATGACCTTGCCCTGGCCATAGGTCCCCGCAGCGATAATGGGTGCGCGATCCGGCCCCTCGACCAGTGCGATAGAGCCTGGCCATGGCCGCGCGGTGCGAAAATAACCAGGCAATGGCGGCAATCGAACCCACGGATCGCCCTCGTCGGCCTGGAGGTGGACTACTGGATGATGCCTGCTTTCGGCACTGACCCGCAGCAAGATCTCTCCGTCCGCGAATGGGGAGGTCGATTGGAGTGGAACTAACTCGGCCAGTGGAGAATCGGCCCGCCAATCCCGCGCGGTCTTGGCACCACCGATAAAAACCAACCCGGTCCCCGAGCGGACGCGCTGGGCCAGATCATGGGCCGGCGGACCGTTGAGCAGCCACGATCCTGGATTCACCAGGAATACCACGTCCC
>JAYYUU010000349.1:0-8184 GCA_036343835.1 Candidatus Latescibacterota bacterium
GCGACCACTGGTCCTTTGATTTCCCGTTTACGGTCGGCGGCACCGAGGTGCCGAGGATGTATGTCTATTTAAAGACGGTTTTCGTCGCCTATGGCGAGGGCTCGATCGGCGACTTTATCGCCCGCGAGGTCGAGCTGTCGATTGGCGAAGACGGCCCCGAGCCTGCGTATGAGATATCCATGCGGACCTGGCTCGCCCCCTATGATCTGGGCATCAGCCAGCAGGTGCGCCTCAAGGCAATTCCCACCGGCGAACACCGCATCTACAAGATCGAAACCCATATCGAACGCCTGAGCGGCGATGTGGCCTCGTGGCAGCGCATGAATCGCAACTTCCTCAATGTGTTGCGCAAGCGCTTTCTGGTGTGGCGGACATTACCTGCGGGAATTCGCGAGGAGTACCAAGCGCGGGTGAATGAGGAGTATGGGGTGGAAGTCGTATAACGATGGATAATACCACCGTCAGCTATAGCAAGGCGCGGGTGTCTCCATCCAGCCTGACCGCCGGGCCATCAACATGACTGAACTTTTTCGCACCGCTGTCGGCAACCACAAGCCGTGTCGCAAATGACACCCATATTATCAGTACCGCACCTATCTTTCTTTGTGAAACGCAAAGGCGACCAGCCTGGCACCGCAGGCCCGAGAGGCCGAGTCACGAATTGGGCTGGAGGGAGACACCCGCGCCGTCCACAAGAGCATCGCAGCCCAACCGCAAACCGCTAAAAACTAAAAGTGACCGAGCCCACCTCCACAAAATTCCCATTGCGCGCCTTCCTCCTCGGCCTGGGCTTCGTCGTGCTTATCAACGTCGGCGCCCCCTATAGCATGTTCATCCTCAAGTCCTCGCAATGGGCCATCAGCTACTTACCCCTGAGTGTCATCTTCCTCTTCACCGCCTTAGTCTTCCTCAACGCCACCCTGAAGTCGTCGTTAAAAATAAGCGGCCTCAATACCACCGAACTCGGCCTCATCTTCACCATGTCACTGGTCGGCGCCTCGATACCCACCTGGGGCACCTCCACCTATATGATTGCCGTCATCGCCGCACCGCAGTATTTCGCCTCACCCGAAAACCAGTGGCAAAGCAAGGTCGTCCAGCACATCCAGGAGTGGCTGGTCCCCAACGACATGATCGCCCTCAAGTGGTTCTACAATGGCATCCCCGCCGGCGAGCCCATCCCCTGGGGTGCCTGGATCGGGCCGCTATTCTGGTGGACCAGCCTGGTGATGGCCATCTTTTTCTTGGGTCATTGCATCGTCTCGGCGCTGCGCAAACAGTGGGTCGAATACGAGCGCCTGCCCTTCGCGCTGATGGAATTGCCGCAACAACTCATCGCCCCGCCCCCGGGCTCCAACTGGCCCGGCTTCGTGCGCCGCACCGCCTTCTGGATCGGCTTTGGCATCCCGTTCTGCATGGTCATGTGGAATATCATCACCTATTTCACTCCGGCCTTCCCGCCGATCCCGCGCGATCTCTCCGACCCCATCCGCATCGGGCGCGAGTTCCCCGCCATCAACACCAATATCAACTGGGCCATCGTCGGCTTCACCTACTTCGTCAATCTCGACGTCTCCTTCAGCATGTGGTTCTTCACCGTGCTGACCATGCTGCAAGAGGGCCTCTTCAACCGCTTCGGCTACACCATCGCCAACCGCGACGTCTATACCCTCGGTCATCCGGCCATCGGCTGGCAATCCTTCGGCGCGATGATCGCGCTGGTGATGAGCATGCTGTGGATGGCGCGCGAACACCTCGGCACCATCTGGCGCAAAGCCATCCACGACGACCCCGCAATCGACGACTCCGACGAGTTGATGTCCTATCGCATGATCGTCTTCGGTGGCGGGTTGGCGCTGCTCTATATCGCCTGCTGGATGTGGCGCGCGGGGATGAATACCCCCACCATTGCGCTCTTTATTTTGGCCACGCTGATCCTCTATACCGGCATCACCCGCATCATCATGGAGGGCGGCCTGCTCTTTAGTCGAGCGCCGCTGGTCGGCCAGACCTTCGTCGGCAACGCGCTCGGCCCTTTCGCCACCGCGCAGAGCAATATCGCCATGGGGCTCTCCTATGGCTGGCACCACGAGCTCAAGGGCTTCTTTATGGTCGCCGCGGCCAATAGCGCCAAAATCTCCGACCACATCCGCCTCAGCCGCCGCTCGCTGAGTTTCTACATCCTGCTCTCGGCGCTGGTGGCCCTGGTCGTCTCGATGGCTTTCGCGCTCTATATGGGCTATTCGTTCGGGGCCTATAACTATGGCGGCTGGATCTTTGGCGCTGGCTCGCAAGTACCCTATACCGAGTCTTTGCGCAAAATCGACCTCAAGGCCCCCGACTGGGTTCGGTTGGGACATCTTATCGGCGGCGGCGGCGTGATGGGCCTGTTGACCTTTATGCGCTACCGCTTCCCCTGGTGGCCACTGCACCCGATCGGCATGCCGGTGGGCATCTGCTCCTACCCGATGACCATCATCGTCTTTTCGGTCTTCGTGTCGTGGTTGGCCAAGTGGGCCATCATGCGCTCGGGCGGTATCGGCCTCTACCAGCGTGCGCAACCCTTCTTTATCGGTCTGGTCCTGGGGTATTTCACCGCGATTGGCCTCTCCTTCTTTATCGATATGATCTGGTTCCCCGGGCAGGGGCACAGTCTGTACGGAAACTAGCCGATGGCCGAAGACACTAAAAAAGAAGTACCGCTGCAACTGATCCCCGAAGACCTCGACTTCGAGCCCGGCTTCAATATCAAGACTCTGTGGGCGGCGCTCTTCGTCGGCTTTATCATGCTGCCCGGCGCCATCTATCTGGGCTTGGTCACCGGCCAGAGCATGGCCGGCGGGGCCGAATGGGTGACGCTGATCCTCTTTATCGAAATTGCCAAGCGCTCCTTTGTGCGGCTCAGGCCCCAGGAAGTGATCATCCTCTACTGGGTCGCCGGCGGGCTGGTGATGATGGGCGGCAAACTCGGCACCGGTGCCGAACTCTTTGGCGGACCCTTTGGCGGGCTGATCTGGGACCAGTATCTGATCCAGTCACCCCAGGCCGATGGATTGCATCAGCACATTCCCAATTGGGTAGTGCCCCCGCGCGGGTCGCCGGCTTTGGCGGGGCGCTCCTTCCTGCACCCCGACTGGATCAAACCGATCGTCCTGCTTTTGACCATCATCATCATGCAGAAGATCAACAGCCTGTCGCTGGGCTACGTGCTCTTCCGCATCACCAACGACATCGAGCGCCTGCCCTACCCGATGGCCTCGGTGCAGGCCGGCGGCGCCACCGCGCTGGCCGAGAGCTCGGGACAGCGCGAGGGCTGGCGCTGGGAAGTCTTCAGCGTCGGGGCCTTTATCGGTATCATCTGGGGACTGTTCTACGTGGTGATCCCCACGGTTTCGGGGATCTTCCTCACCGAAACCGTGACCATCCTACCGATTCCCTTTATCGACCTCACCGTCTCGCTCAAAGAAATGCTGCCCGCCGGCATCATGGGCATCGGCACCGATTTGGGCCACGTAATGGTCGGCTTCGTGCTGCCCTTCTGGATCGTCGTCGGCTCTTTCGCCGCCGCCTTCCTGGTCAATATCCTCATCAACCCCGTGCTCTATACCTTCGACGTGCTGCACACCTGGGAGCCGGGGATGTCGGCGATTCCGACCCAGATCGCCAACTCCTTCGACTTCTGGCTCAGCTTCTCGATCGGCGGGGCCATCGTCGTGGCGGTGATGGGCTTCTGGATGGTGGGCAAGACCATGTGGAGTTTGCACGGGGCCAAACGGGAGGGCCATGAGGCCCTACCCAAAAATCGCGGCGATATTCCCATACCCGTCGCATTGGGTATCTGGGCGGTGAGTACACTGGGTTTCGTGCTGCTAGTCTGGTGGTTGGTGCCCTCGTTTCCCTGGTGGATCAGCGCCTTCTTCGGCTTTGTGTGGACGCCGATCTACTCCTATATCGGCGCGCGAATGATCGGGCTGACCGGCTCGCCGCAGGGGGTCTCCTTCCCCTATCTGCGCGAGGGATCCTTTTATCTTTCGGGTTATCAGGGCGCGGCGGTGTGGTTCGCGCCAATTCCGCTCTTCCAGTGGGGCTACGAGGCGGCGGTCTTCAAGCAGCTCGAGCTGACCCGCACCCACTTCGGCAGCATCGTCAAACTCGCCGGCGTGGCGCTGCTGATTATGTTCGTCTGCTCGTTTATCTTCTGGTCCTTTATCTGGAAGCTGGGGCCGATCCCCTCCTCGGCCTATCCCTATGTGCAGAAATTCTGGCCCTTCCACGCCACCATGCAGGCCTTCTGGGCCAAGTCGACCTTGGTCGAGGGCGGCAACGAGCTGATCAAGACCATCATCCGCTGGGACTATATCCTCACCGGCGTCGTCGGCAGCGCCGGGATCCTGGGCGTGCTCTCGCTGTTGAAGTGCCCGGCCGCGCTCTTCTACGGCTTTATCGGCGGCGTCGGCGCCTGGCCGCATTTCCTGCTGCCCAACTTCATCGGCGCAATGCTCGGCCGCTACCACTTTCAGAAACGCTTTGGCGCGGCGCGCTGGCGAGCCTATACGCCGATTTTGCTGGCGGGCTATTCGTGCGGCATGGGGCTGGTGGGGATGTCTTCGATCGCGCTGGCGCTGATTTCCAAGGCGGTGTCGAGCATCGTTTTCTGAAGGGATTACAATGAAAAACAAACTTTCGACTCTGTTGCTTTTCACGCTTTGTCCACTCTGTTCTACGCAAACCATGGCCCAGGAACTCAAACGCAGCACCCCCGAAGCCCAGGGTACCACATCTCCTTCGGTCCGACCAAGCAACCGCAGATAGTCGGCCGCAGCGAATAAGCCCGGACGCGAGATGGATCCGCTCGCCATCGGCGTCATCGGTTGCGGCTCACACGGGCGCGGGCACGTCCAGCGCTATAGCGAGCTGCCCGCAGCGCAAGTCGTAGCCGTCGCCGACGTAGACCCGGCGCACGCCGCCCAGGTGGCCGCCGAGTTCGGCATAGAGCACCACTACGCCGACTACCGCGAGCTGCTCGCGGACCATCCCCTGGATATCGCCAGCCTCGCCCTGCCCCCGGCCCTCAACCGCGACGCAGCGCTGGCCGCCTTCCAGGCGGGCGCCCACGTGATGGTCTCCAAACCCCTGGCCGCCGACCTCGCCCAGGCCAAAGAAATCGTCTCTGCCGCCCGACGTACCGGCAAGCTGCTGACGATGGGCTTGCAAAACCGCTGCCACCCGGAAGTGCAGGCGTTGCGCCAGATCGTCGCCGAGGGCCGCCTCGGTCGGATCTACCACGCGCGGCTCTGGCACGGGCACAAATGCACATCCCCCCACGCCGACCATGTACCGCCGCGAACTGGCCGGCGGCGGCGTGCTCTTCCACACCATGGTCCACCTGCTCGACGCCGTCCTCTGGGCGCTGGGCAATCCCCGACCGGTGCGCGCCACCGCCTCCAGCTACCAGAAACTCGCACGCATGAACAACCCGCCCCCCACCTGGGAAGGCCCGGTAGAGGCCTGCGATATTGAGGACTTCAATATCGGCCTGGTGCACTTTGCCGACGGCTCGACAATGAGCATCGAGAGCAACTGGCTGATGCACCCGCGCACTAGACCCAGCGGCGCTGAGCTATTGGGCGATTGGGGGATGGCGAGCTTGCGGCCGCTGCGCCTCGAGTTGGAAGAAGAAGGCGAAATCGTCGACGCCACCCCCGAGCTGCCCACCGATCCGCCGATGCCTTCGGTCAGATCTGTCTCGACTTCTGCCAAAGTATTAGGGAAGGGCGCACGCCCCTGGTGCGCTTTGGCGAGATGCTCGACGTCCAGCGCGTCATGGACGCCCTCTACCGCGCAACCGCGGCAGGACGCGAGGTCGAAATAGCCCCGCTTATTTTATAAGGGAATTTACGCTCCGCGTGAGACGCACCCCACCCATCCGCAAGATATATGCCCCTTACACCTAAAACCTGTTGTCAAAGCGCATAAAGACCATCTCGATACCGTAGTGCGCCTCCAGCTCCCGGGTGTCTGCAAACGCCCCGTCGGTCTAGCGCCAGAACGCCTGAGCGGGAACATTCTCCAGCAACTGCCGCACTTCCCACTGACCGCGAAAGCGGTCGAAGGCCTGGCAGGTCGCCGAATTGTTCGACTAACTATATCCCGTTAAAGTCTGCGGTGTCCGATTACGCCTCAACCACGGTTCTACGCTCTCCTGATTGGGTCTTGAACCCTGCGGGTATCCACAGATCAATTGGGACGGACGAGACGAGCATGGACGGCCACTGGCCAGCGGCATATACTTGTACCGACAGCACACCAATGACCGCATCTAAATGCGAAAACTGCTGCTCTTGCAATAGAAAGGCCCCTGCCGATGACCAACACCCAGCACTTGCTCACCGACGCCCAGGTCCAAAGCTTTATCACCGACGGCTATCTCCTGATCCACACCGATTTCGCCACGCCCCTGCACCAGCATATCTACGACGCGCTGGAAGACGTCTTCGCTAAAGAGGGCAATGTGGGCAACAATATCCTGCCGCGAATCCCCGAAATCGCCCGCGTCTTCGACCACCCCAACATGCGCGGCGCCCTGACCAGTCTACTCGGTCCCGACTATATCCTCAACCCCCACCGCCACTGCCACCTCAACCCCCTCGGTTCCAAGGGCCAGACCTGGCACAAGGACTGCTATGTCTTCGACCACAATATGCGCCAGCCCCGCTTCCACTGGTTATTGGCCCTCTACTACCCCCAGGACGTCAGCGAAGATATGGGGCCCACCGGGATTTTACCCGGGGTGCAAAACTGGGAGACGATCTCCGACCCCGACCCGCAACACTGCCGCGAAGAAGCCCTGCCCCTGACCGGTGCGGCCGGCACCATAGCGCTAGTCCACTTCGACGCCTGGCACCGCGCCATGCCCAACCTCAGCGACAAAAAGCGCTATATGCTCAAATTTCAGTTCGCGCGGATGCAACGCCCCACCGCACCCACCTGGAACTGCCAGAGCACCGCCTGGACACCCGACGACGCGCACCCGGAAGTTTCGCTCGATGTGTGGAATTGGCTCTGCGGAAAAGAAGAGCTGGCGTCTCCGACAGCGGACGATACCGCCTCGCTATTGGAGCGCCTGGAAAAAGGCACCGAAGCCCAACGCCTGCGCGCCGCCTACGCCTTGGGCCCGTACGGTGAAAAAACAATTGCAGACCTGCTCAGCGCCCTGCGCCGCGAAGCCCGCGCCGTAGACCCCCGCGTCGAAGCCAAAACCCCCGACAACGCCCACGGCACCAACCCCACCGCCCTGCGCGCGGCCCAGGCCCTGGTCGCCACCGGCCCGACCATACTCCCCCACCTCATCAAAGCTCTCACCGACGAACACTGGCTGGTCCGCACCGCGATAGCCGACGTCCTGGCCACCTTGGGCCCGACCGCCGGCTCGGCCGTCCCAGCCCTCACCAAAGCCCTCACAGACGAGCACTGGTGGGTCCGCCGCGGTGCGGCGGAAGCCCTGGGCCGGATGGGCACTGCTGCCCATGTCTCTGTCCCTGCTCTGGTCGACACTTTGCCCGACGACGACCGCCGCGTCCGCCGCGCCACCGCCCTCGCCTTAGCCCAACTGCGCACCTATTCCGACGATGCCGAAAACGCCCTCACCAAAGTCCTCTCCGACGAAGACCGCTACAACCGCTTCCACGCCGGCATGGCCCTCCGCCGCATCGACCACCCCAACACCCGAGAAGCCCTCCTCGACGCCCTCTTCACCGCTCGCTGGTGCCCAGTCACCACCGCTGAAAATATGTTCTAATCCTTTCCTTCCCAGGAATAGATTCCCAACGCACTTATCCTCCCAAGGCCAGACTCCTCTCCTTCCTCCTTCCCAAGGTCACCCTCCACCTCCCGGCTCAGCTTCTACCCGGGTCCGGTAGGAGCAGTGCCCGAGGAGGCAAAGGCACTGCCGCCCTGTTTCCACCAATGAGGCTCCGTTTCACCAAGCCAGTACGGGATGGAGGCCCCATTGCAGGGGCCGGGCGCTACGCGGCGCAGCCTCCGCGCCAACACGGCGGCGCGTCGAAGACGACGCATCGCGCAGCGATACTAGTGAAATGTTTGCCCCCGCAGGGCACTTCCCCGGACGGATCGCCCGCACCAGCTACCCCTCCCCAACCTCCACCCCCACCTCCCCAGCACTCA
>JAYYUU010000350.1:0-5271 GCA_036343835.1 Candidatus Latescibacterota bacterium
ATCAACTGGTCGATCGCGTAGTCCCGCACCAGACCCTCCAGTTCGTCGACCAGCCCGATCACCGGCCGGCCCGCCAGCGGTCGATCTCGTTGCCCCGATGCCTGGCCCACCACGCCGATCAGATCGTAGCGCGAGGTGCCCACCCGCCCCAGGTGCTCCACGAAGTCCACCGCCGTCTGGTCGGTCCCCACCAGCAGCGTGCGCAACCGGCCCGAGCGACCGCGCTTGTGCAGCACCCACCGCGCGACGAGGCGCCAGCCGGCGACCAGCAGCGCGTTAAAAAGGAAGGCCGCACCGGCGGCCAGCCGGGAGAAATTATAGGCCTTGAAGAAGAACACCAGGGTCACGATAAAGGCGAAGCCCAACGTCACCCCCACCACCGACCACGATGCCGAGTAGCGGCGGCGGTCGTAGAGACCCGATAAATAAAACGCCAGCAGCCAGACCAGAGTCGAAACGCCATAGACGGCGGCCCACTGCAGATCCGAATAGGGCGGCGGGGTCAGCCAGCGCGTCGGCTGGGCATCGAGACCGAAGAGGGTGCCGACCCGCTCGATGCGATAGATAAAGGGCACCAGCTCCTGGTGGTAGCGCATCGCCAGCCCCAGCTTCAGGCCGCAGAGCACCAGCACGACGTCGACTAAGGGCAAGGCGATGGTGCGTCCGGTTTTGAGCATGAAGCGGAACAGCCCGTGCAGGGCGATGCCCACCTGCAAAAGCCAGAGCGGGAAAAAGCGGAAGCGCCGCGCCATGTGCTTGTTGACGAAGATCGACATCGCCTGGCTCTTGCGGTAGAGGATCCTGAGCGGCACACCCCGCCCGCTCTCGCCGCGAAAGTGGATGATTTCCGTCGTCGGCACGTAGAAGACCTTCCAACCGGCCTGGTGGATCCGGTAGCACCAGTCGATATCCTCGCCGTACATAAAGTAGTCTTCGTCGAGCAAGCCGACTTGGTCCATCGCCGCCTTGCGCACCATCATGCAGGACCCGGAGAGCACCTCGACTTCGGCCATTTGTTCAGGGTCCAGATAGGTCATGTGATAGTGGGAGATGCCCGGATGATCGGGAAAGAGGCGGCTCAGGCCCGACATTTTGCAGAAGGCGGCCACCGGCGTCGGAAAACCGCGGCGGCTATCGAGCTGCAGAGTGCCGTCGGGGTCGAGGATCTTGCACCCGCAGGCCCCGGCCTCGGGGTGGGCGTCCAAAAATTCCGCCAGCGCGCGCAGGGTGTCGCGCCGCACGATGGTGTCGGTGTTGATAATCAGCACGTATTCTCCCGCCACCCGCCGCAGCGCCACATTATTGCCGGCGGCAAAACCGACATTGTCCTCGTTGCGGATCAGCTTCACCTGGGGAAACTTCTCCGCCACCATCTCGGCGCTGCCGTCTGCGGAGGCATTGTCGACGACGAAGATCTCCACCTCCATGCACTCGGCCGCATCGAGCACCGTGCGCAGCGCCTGTTCGGTTAGATCGCAGGTGTTGTAGCTGAGGAAGACGACGCTCAGTCGCATGGCTAATCGCGCCCTTTGTTGCGCCGAAATAGCTTGTCGCAGCTGAAGTAGAGGATCTGTTTGGCGAAGAGCAGATACTCGTGCAAATTGAGCTTGCTGGAGCTGAACTGGCGATTGCGGAAGACGAAGGGCACCGAGCGATGCTGCTCATAGCGTCCCTTGATCAATATTTCGAGCAGGATCTTATAACCCGACGAGGTGAGTGCAAAACCCTCCAGGACCTCGCGGCGCAGGCAGAAATAACCCGAGAGCGGATCTTCGGCCCCGGTCAAGAGCCGGGCCGAGCCCACGCCAACCTGCGAGGTCAGCTTGCGGTGCCAGGCCCATTTCTCAACCCGGCTGGTCTCCCCGAAGCGGCTGCCCATGGCGAGATCGACTTCGCGCAGGCTGTGGATCAGCTCGGGCAAGATAGCCGGGTCGTGGCTCAAGTCGGCGTCGATCACGCCGAGATAGGGCCGGTCGGACCGCGCGAAACCCTCCATCACCGCCGATCCCAGACCCAACTTGCCGGCGCGGCGGATCACCTGCAGGGGATAGTCGACCTGCAGTTTCTCGGCCACCTCGCCGGTGCCATCGGGCGAGTTGTCGTCGACCACGATCAATTCGAGATCGATATCCGGCTCGGCCCCGATGATCCCGAAGATCTCCTCGGCCAATAGCGGCAGGTTTTCCCGCTCGTTATACGTCGGCGTTATCAGCGAAATCCGCAATCTATCCATAAGAGAGCTCGCTATCGGGCAAATTGGGGAATATCGCGGCGAAAGTGGGGGTCGTGCACCATGCACTCCAGTCCCTCGGCAAAACCCAGCGGCCGCCGCCCCAGCACCGCTTCCAACGCGCCGGTCTGCAAACCCGAACGCAGGGGCCGCACCGCCCTGAGCCCGGCTTCCCGGGTCGGCACGGGTTGAATCAACCCACTGTCGAGGCCGAAAAAATTTGCCAGCTCCAACGCCAACTCGTGCCGGGTCATAAAGGTCGCACCGCCCATGTGGAATAGACCCCGGGCTTCTTTGCCGCACAACTCCAAAAGCACCCGGGCCAGATCGTGGACATAGGTCGGGTTGCCCCATTGGTCGGCGAAAACCCGCAGTGGTGCGCCACTCGAAAGCGTCTCCAGCGACCAGGTGGTAAAGTTGGCCCCCGTCTCCGGAACATAGCCGTAGAGCCACAGCGTCCGCACCACCAACGAGCGTTCCAAGCCCTCCAGTACGCACTCGCTTTCCAGCTTGAGTTGGCCATAGCTTGACAGGGGATTGGTCGCATCCCCTTCGGCGTAGGGACCGCCTTCGCCATCGAAGACATAGTCGGTGGAGATCTGCACCAGACCGACGCCCGCATCGCCGCAAACCACCGCCAGATGCTCGACGATCTCGACATTGGCCCGGTGCGCCGCCTGGACGTCCTGCTCGCACTGGTCGACATTGGTCATCGCCGCCGCATTGATCACCCAATCCGGCGCGGTCTCGGCGATCAGCGCAGCCACGGCATCGCGATCGGTCAATTCGATTTGGACGTAGGGCATACCGCCCACAGCCACCCTGCGCCCACAGCCCATCCACTCCACCTCGCTCTCCAGCGCCAGCAGGCTGCGACCCAAAAAACCATTGGCTCCCGTAACCAGTATCTTCATAGCGAAGTCTCAGCCATTCCGCCATAGCGCAACACCGCCCGCGCCCACGAACCATACGCCCGATCCGGCGCCAACCGCGGACCACCCGCTAGCGCCGCCAATCGCTCGGCATCTCCGCGCCGACCGTAGAATTCCAAGACCAGGGCATTGCCGGCGGGCCGACCGTCGTCGCGATGCGAAAAAAATCGCGGCAGGAGACTCCCGGCTGCAACGCGGTTGTAAAAGGCGCTACGACCGCCGAGTTGTCGCTCCATAAAATGCGCGACCCGTCCGACCGCCGCCGCAAAATGCGCTGCCCCGCTCCACTCGCGCAATTCCCACAGAGCCAACGCCACCGCCGCCTGGTCCACCAATAACCCGGTGACCGCACCGCCGTCGGCAGCGCAGCTATGCCACACTCCACCATCGGCGTCAATGCAGCGCGCGATCAGCGCATCGCCGGCGTTGAGCGCTACCTGGGCGGCACGTTGAGCTGCAGCGCCATGCGATGCGCCCCCGAGCGCTTCGGCCAGGGCGAGACAAGCCACAATTAGGGCCGCCTGGCGATCGGCGTAGAGCGTCGGGTCGGTCCACCACGATGCGCCGGTGCCGACCTGACGCCCCCGGAATGCACCCGCGCTCGCGTCGTAGAGATCGCGTTCGACAAAATCGAATAGCACCTGCGCCGCCTCGGTGTAGCGGGGTTGGCGGGCCTCTAATAAGAGGTGCAACATCGCCGCTTGATCGAGGGCGTCCCGCTCACGGGCTGGCGCGCGCCAATTCGGGGTGTGCGAATAGGCGCGAAAACCGCCCCCATCGCCAAGCGGCGAGTCGAGTATGGCGTCCAGGCTCTGTCGAGCCATTTGCCGCGCCCGCGCCACGCCGCGCGTTTCGGCATAGGCCAGCAGAAAGCGCAGGACCGGAGCTTCGAGAAACTTGGTCGGGCCGCCAAAGCCACCGTGGGTCGAGTCGAAGGCCGCCGCACAGACGCGGTAGACCGCCGCGACCTCTAAGGGGGCGTGCGCCTCTTGCCGCGCGGTGGCGCGCCGCACTTTAGCGACGAGCACCGCGCGCTTTTCCTCGTAGGCCAGCGCCAGGCGACGGAGATAGGCTTCGACATTGGGCGGCGGAATGTCTACCGCCCGGGCAAAGACCCGACCATCCGGCAGCGCCACCACCAATGCGGGCCAACCGCCAGCGTCGTAGTGTCGGGCGATATCCGGACGTTTGAATGGATCGACCCGGATGCCGACAAAATCCTCCTCCACCAGTTGGCGCAACGCGGGGGTCGGAGCCGGGAACAATCCCTCGCAACCAGGCGCCGCAAAGTAAATGAGTATTGGCCGATCTTCGCGCCGCGCCAGCGCAAGGCGTTCATCACCCCAGGTCCCCCAGGCCATTGGGGCATCGGTCCAGACCCACTCCGCCACCGGCGGATCGTCTGCGATCGCGACTGGATCGTCTTCCACCGGCGCACAAGCGAATACCAATAGCGGTAAGAGGCGGTGAAGGGGCGGTGAAATGATCGAACCAAAAAACATCACATCTCATTTATATTCAATAGGTTCTGATTTATTTTTTTGAAGCGATTTAATGTACGTAATACCCCTGCGAGCGTCAAGCGTCCCCCTGGCGGAACCAAGCCTTTCTCACTGGGTCGGCTTGCCCTATATTTTGTTGTTTGCCAATACCATCTCAAGGAGCACACCATGGATCCACGCGAAAAAGCCGTCCTCGGCAGCAGCGGTCTCGAAGTCACCCGCCTGGGGCTGGGCTGCGCCGCCATCGGCGGTCTCTACGGCGACATACCCGACGAACAGGCCATCCAGGTCGTCCACCGCGCCTTCGATCTAGGGCTCAACCTCGTGGACACGGCGCCACTCTACGGGGCGGGTAAGAGCGAGACCCGTCTGGGGCTGGCCCTCAAAGATATTCCGCGCGACAATTATATCCTGGCCTCCAAAGTCGGGCGCATCCTGGTCCCCAGCGAGGGCGAAGACCGCGGACAGGATATCTTCGACAATCCGCCCCCCTTTAAACCCGTCTTCGACTATAGCTACGACGGCGTTATGCGCTCCTTCGAAGACAGCCTCAAACGCCTCGATGTCGACCGCATCGACATCCTCCATATCCACGACCCGGACGACC
>JAYYUU010000351.1:0-6468 GCA_036343835.1 Candidatus Latescibacterota bacterium
ACCGCCAAGATCGAGCAGGAGCTCGAATACCCCGGACAACTGCGCATCTGCCTCGTCCGCGAGGTGCGCGCGGTGCGCTACGCGCGTTGAACGTCGCCATGGGCTTTCACCTCGACGGTCTGGCCACCGCCGTCGTCGGCACCCACACCCCAAGGTGCAGACCGCCGCCGAACGCATCCTGCCCGGGGGGCCACCGCCTATCCCACCGACGCCGGTATGACCGGCACCCGCCCCGCCATAGCCACCCAGCGCTTCCTCAGCCAAATAGCCATACTCGCTTCAAACCCGCAGAGGGCCGAGCGACCCTCTGTGGCGCGCTGGTCGCAGCCGGCCCGGCGAGCGGTCGGGCCACGCAGCTCGAACGCCTGCAACTCGAAGAGCCTTGACCCGGTCCCGCTAGCTGCCTATCCTGTTTGCACGAGTCGATACCCGCCTTCCAGACTGGAGCGCATAAGCAAAGCCATGTCCTCTGAAGACCTGTTTTCCTGGACCGATGCGGCAGAGGCGGCCGAGCGACCTTATTCCGTCAGCGAAATCACCGCCCAGGTCAAAGGTCTGCTCGAGGAAAGCCTGCCCGCCTGCTGGGTCGAGGGCGAGATCTCGCAATACACCCACCACAGTTCCGGCCACCGCTACTTCACGCTCAAGGACGGCTCGAGCCAGCTGAGCGCGGTGATGTTCAAATGGCAGGCCTCCAAGCTCTCCTGCGAGCCCGAACAGGGCATGCAGGCGCTGGTCTACGGCCACGTCTCGGTCTACGAGCGCGGCGGCCGCTACCAATTCTACGCCACCCAGATCAAACCCTCCGGCGTCGGCGAATTGGCCCTGGCCTTCGAGCAGCTCAAAAACCGCCTTGAGGCCGAGGGGCTCTTCGCCGAAGATCGCAAACGCCCGCTCCCCGCCTATCCGCAAAAGGTCGGGGTCGTCACCTCCCCCACCGGCGCCGCCATCCGCGATATCGTCCAGGTCCTTGCCCGCCGCGCCCCAGGTCTGCAGGTCGTGCTCTGTCCCGCTAGCGTCCAGGGTGAGGGTGCCGCCGCCGAAATCGCCAAAGCCATCGCCGACTTGAACCAGCTCGCCGATGTCGACATCCTGATCGTCGGCCGCGGCGGGGGTGCCCCCGAAGACCTCTGGCCCTTCAACGACGAGGCCGTCGCCCGCACCATCTACCAATCGGCCAAACCCGTCATATCTGCCGTCGGCCACGAGATCGACTATACCATCTCCGACTACGTCGCCGACTACCGCGCCCCGACCCCCTCAGCCGCCGCCGAAATCGTCGCCAGCGAGCGCGGCGCGCTGCGCGTGCGGGTCGGCGAATACCGCGACCGCTTGCAGAGCGAAATGAAGCGGCACCTTGAGGCGCTGGAGGAGCGGTTGCGCCACTGCGATCCGAGCCGTCTGCTCGCGCGCTTAGACGATCGCCTGCAACAGCAAAATCTCTATCTCGACGAGCGGCGCCAGGATCTTTTCACCGCCCTCGACTGGTTTTTGCGCACTCGGGTCGAGGCGATGCGCAACGCCGCCACCCGCCTCGACGACCTCAGCCCGCTCACCAGCCTCGCGCGCGGTTTCGCGCTGGCCGAAAAAGTCGCCGACGGCGGCCTGGTCCGCGATGGCGCAGACCTCAAATCGGGCGACAAGCTACACCTGCGCTTCCACCGCGGAGGCGCCATCTGTTCAGTGGAGGAGAAACTGGATGAGTGAGTCTTTCGAAGCAGCCCTAAGCTTGCTCGAAGAGAGCGTCGAACGCCTCGAAACGGGCGATCTCAAGCTCGAAGAAGCCCTGGCGGTATTCGAAAAGGGCGTGGCCGCCTCGCGCACCTGCAGTCAATGGCTCGACCAGACCCGCAAGCGGGTCCAGGTCCTCACCGCCGCCGACGAGGGCCAGTTCCGCCTCGACTTCCTCGACGGAGATGAGGACGAGGACGGAGACGAGGACCGAGAATAACCGCGCCCCTTAGGTCATGCTGACCCGCCTCCATATCAAGGACTTCGCCCTGATCGAAGAAGCCGAGATCGAATTCGGTCCCGGCCTCAACGCCATCACCGGCGAGACCGGCGCTGGGAAGTCGATTCTCATCGGCGCCCTCAACTCGATCCTCGGTGGCCCCATCAACGCCGAATTGGTGCGCGCCGGCACCGACAAGTGCTCGGTCGAGGGCTTTTTCGAATTCGCCGCCGACCAGCTCGCGCACCTCGCGGCGCTCGATGTACCCCTGGAGGACGGCCAGCTGATCCTGCGCCGCGAGATCCACGCCGGGGGCCGTTCGCGCGCCTTTGTCAGCGGCCAGGGCCAACCGCTCAAAAAGCTAAAACAAATCGGCGCGGTCCTGGTGGACCTGCACGGCCAGCACGAACACCAGTCGCTGCTCGATCCCGCGCTCCACATCCGCTTCCTCGATGCCTATGGCGGTCTCGACGATGAGCGCCAGTGGGTGGCCCAACACTGGCGCGCTTATCGCGCCAGCGCCACTCGCGTAGACCAGCTGTACGCCGAGCGCGAAGCGCTGGTCGCCGCAGATTCGCTGCGCACCTTCCAACTCGAGGAAATTCGCCAGCTCGACCCCCAACCGGGCGAAGAGCCCGAACTCGAGCGCGAGCTGCAAATTCTCGCCAACGCCGAGACCCTGGTCCAAAATGGCCTCGAACTCCACGATGTGCTCTACCAGCGCGAGGGCGCCGTATCCGAACAACTCGGCCAGGTCCGCCGCCAACTCGACCGGCTCTTAGAAATCGACCTCTCGCTCGGCCCCCAGGCCGCCGCCTTAGAAGAGTTGATCTACGGAATCGAGGACCTCGCCCGCAACCTCCACGACTACGCCCGCAAAATCGACGTGTCCCCCGGACGCACCGACCAACTGCGCGAGCGTCTCGACGGACTCCGCGCCCTAAAAAAGAAATATGGCGGCACTCTCGACCAGGTCCTCGCGCATGCACAAATATTGGCCGCACAAGAAGACCGCGCCGGCGCACTCGACGCCGAGCTGGTGACAACCGCTGCCGAGCGCGACCAGGCACTCGCCGAGTTTGCCGCCGGATGCCTCGCGCTTTCCGCCGCCCGCCAGCAAGCGGGGGAAAGCCTATCCCGGGCGCTGGTCGCCTCCCTGAGCGAATTGGGCATGACCAAGGTGCAATTCCGCACCGAACTGACAACCGTCGAGGACCCAGACGGTCCGGTCGAACGCGCCGGACGCCGCTTCGCCGCCGCAGAGCAGGGCATGGAACAGGTCGCCTTCCATATTTCAGCCAACGCCGGCGAAGCCCCACGTCCCCTGGCGCGCATCGCCTCCGGCGGGGAAATCTCGCGCGTGATGCTGGCCTTCAAGGAAGCCATCGCCGGGCGCGACCTGGTCTCGATCCTGGTTTTCGACGAAATCGACGCCGGGATCTCCGGCCGCATCGCCGCCGCCGTCGGCCGCAAGTTGCAGGCCCTCTCCACCTCGCACCAGACCATCGCGATCACCCACCTGCCCCAGATCGCCAGCCTGGCCGATCAGCATTTTTCAGTGCGCAAGCGGCAGGTAAAAAAACGGACCATCACCGAAGTGGTGGCGCTAGACGCAAAAGCTCGCACCGAGGAAATCGCCTATTTGCTCGCCGGCGAAACCATTTCGGATACGGCGCGCCAGCACGCCCGAGAAATGCTGCAATAATCCGGCGATGCTGGCCAATTTCCTCAGCGGCCTGCGGGTCCTGCTCATCCCCTTGCTATTCCACTTTATCGCCCAGGGCGCCGCCGCCCAACTCCAGACCGTGCTGCTCTTGCTCCTCGCCGCCGCCACCGATCTGGGCGACGGTCTGGTCGCGCGCCGCTTCGGCCAAATCTCCCGCCTCGGCCAAATCCTCGACCCCTTGGCCGACAAGATCTTCCTCGCCTGTCTGCTCGCCGCCCTGGTCCTTTGGCGCGATCTACCGCTCTGGCTTCTGGCGATGCTCTTTGCCCGCGACCTGGTCATCGTGCTGGTGGGGATTTGGCTCTTGCGCATGCGGGGCCTAGTCGTCGCCAACCGCTAGGGCAAATACACCACCGCCTGCATGGGCTTTACAGCCCTCAGCTACGTCCTCCAGGCTCCGGCCATCGCCCGCGCAGCCTTAGTCGCCACCGCCGCTGCCATGGTCCTGGTTTCTAGCTTCAGTTATGTATTATTGGTGCGCGAATTGTTGCAACAGGGCGAATCGGACCAAGAGTGTTGAATCTCAACCGACCCGCAGCGCGAGAGGCACTTCGACACCCCCACAAGCTCAAGGAGTTTAAAGTGCTGCTTGTAGTAAATGGAATCAGGGCGTCTCGAGAATCTGGAGCCGATTCCTGGCGTAGACGCTGTACTGCTGGTCGTCGCCGAACTGCTCGAGGAATAACCGCCACACCGCAGCCTCGTCGTCGGTCAACTGGTCGGTATACATCCCGGCCAAATTGACATAGGCCTCGGGGAAATCGGGTTTGAGCACGATGGCCTGGCGAAAGAGCGCGATAGCCCGTTCGTCTTCTTGCCAGCCCTTGAAGATCTGGCCGAGGTTGTTATAGGCCTGGACAAAGAGCGTGTCGGCAGCAATCGCCCGCTCATAGGCCTGGACCGCCTCATCGAGGCGATCGAGCTTCTTGTAGACAAAGCCGAGATTGTTGTAGGCCACCGCATTGTCGCCATCGAAACGCACCGTCTGCTCGTAGGCCTTGACGGATCGCTCCAGATCCCCATCCTCGTAGTAGATCTGCGCCAGTTGCAGATGCGCCTTGGCAAAGGACTCGTAGCGTTCGACACAGCGTTCGAAGGCGGCGCGAGCCGAGTCGACGAAACCGTATTGTTGATAGGTCTGCCCCAATTGGAAGTGGAGCAGGGGTGCCTCGGGTCTGACCTCCAGCGCCCGACGAATCTCACCGATTTCGGCTTCTGCCTGCGTGCGGGGCGTTTCGACCTCATCTCCACCGCACCCGACAAAAAATACCAGGCAGACGACGGCAAATACAAAGCTCATTGGCCCTCTTCGGCCACGCGCCAGAACACCCGCAGCGAATAGCGCCACCCGTACATGGCGAAGCGGTCGCGGCGCATCAGCGGCCGCTCCAGCGGCCGGCCGGCAATCAGCGTCTTCCAACCATTCACTTTTCTGAAGGGCACCGTCGCTTCAGCCGGCTGCACAAACCCAATCATATCCTTGAAGCGCACCGGGATCGGTTCGCGCAACACGTGGCGATTGACGCCCTTGCGCGCCGGGACAAAGGTCTCGCTCTCGCCGACGATTTCGTAGTGGTCGCCATCCCCGTGATCGCGCACGATAAGCAATTTTATTGGGTTTAGCTGCTCGGCGTAGAACTCCCAGGCAAAGACCTCGCCGCCTGCGGCTTGCCGGGGGAGCGTGACCGTCGTCTCGATGGCGACCAGCGGCGCGTAATCGACCAGCGTATCACCCTGGGCGAGGTTGCGCACTCCCACCGAATCGACGTGGACGCCCTCCTGGGTCAGCAGGCGGTGGAACTCGTCTGCGGCCCTTTCGCTTGGGGGTGGCTCGGCACACGCCGACCCCAACGCTGCCAGGGCCCATATCAGCCGCGGGTTCAAATGTCCGTTCCCCTGCGCTCTGGCAATTGCCACCGCCGCCAGAAACGGCGAAACAGACGACCGAGCTCGGCCAGATCGACCTCGTCGTCTTGCAACTCCACCGGACGCCGCAGCGTGCGGTGGCGGTTGGTCCCGTGGGGCAGTCGCGTCAGTTTCAGCGTCATGGCGTTTAGTTGGGCTGGATCAGGCGGCGCCAGTAAGTATGGGCTTCGGCCAGCAGGCGCCGCCGGGCGTGGATTTTGATCATCTCTATGACCTTGAGCCGCAAGGCCAGCTTGTGCAGGTCGATTTTCGCCATTTCATCACTCCCCGCGTTATAGGCCGAAGCCGAAGTAATAGCGCCACTTGTCGATCGGACCCACGTCTGCGGAAACCCGGTCGCGATTGAGCGGGTGCGCAACCTGGAAAAAGGCGAACATCGGGATGCGGTAAAAGGTGAAGAGCTGCAACCGCAATTCGCCGCCCACATCGGTCAGGAAACTATCGGTGTTAAAATCGACGTCCCCAAAGTGCGAAAAATTGCCCACCGCGCCGGCTTCGGCAAAGAGCTCGGCGTAGAGTTTGGAAAAATTGAAGTTGATAAAGCGGCTGCTCAGACGCTTGAGCACCGGAAAGCCATAGCCGACGCGGGCGTAGAGCAGCTTCGAGCCCGAAGCGGTAAAATAGGGATAGCCGCTGAGGAAATTGCGCCCGCCGATATAGTAGCGCAGCGGCCAGTAGAAGCGGCCCTCGAAAAAACCGCCGTCCTCGATAAAGCGGGGCTTGAGCCGGATGTTCTTGTAGGCGCCGATCACACTGATATTGAGCGAGTTGTCGAAGGGCAGCCCGATCCGCTCGTTGTAGGCCGCCACGTATTCGTTGACCCGCAGCTTGCGGTTGACGCCGACGAGGTCGCGGGGGACCCCAT
>JAYYUU010000352.1:0-9612 GCA_036343835.1 Candidatus Latescibacterota bacterium
CAGGCGCCTGGCCCACGATCGGCTCGCTCGCGCTTGGAGCGCACCAGGAGGGTTACGACGGCTGCTAAGGTGGGTACATCCACAGTTTCCAATGGCCAGGAAGATAGCTGCTGCGTACAAACCTGTTCCAATTCTTCGAGATTGTGCGTCTGCACAATGGGCTGAGACCGATGCGCCAGTAATCCCTTGAGATATTTTTCCACGGCCTGCTGGGCACGGAACCTGGCGGCATCATACGGGCCGTCCTGGTCTTCGAGCATTTTGCGCAGCCAGCCGCGCACCAGGTCGGCGTTATCGGGCATAGAGGACTTTGCCCTCGCGCAAGGCCCTGGGTAACAAAAGCATGGGGCACATCGGCCCACGCCGCGACCTCGTCGGGGGTCCATACCACCACGTCCTTGGCCGGGAAGAGTCCTACGCGCGCGCAAATCACGGCATAGCGCGTCCATAGCGTGGCAAGGTCGATTCTTCGATGACCAGCAAGTCCAGATCGCTTTCGGGATGGGCCTGTCCTCGGGCATGGGAACCGAATAGTACGACCTTCAGCGGCGCCCCCGCCGCCAGCATGCGCTGCACGGTTCATCGATTAAGTCGTCGGTGACGAGCGGATAGGTGCATGGCTGGCTCATAGACTGAAGCGGCGTTAGAGTCGATTGAACTGGATGTGGTTGATGTCAGGAACCCCCCCTCAGTAACAAACGCGAAAACTCCTGCTGCTCCGCTAGCCCCACCCCATCCGCAACCCCCGATCCTCCAGCGGCAAATCCACCCGCACATTCCCCCGGCGGTGCGACTCCCTCAACGCAATCACAATCTCCAGCGTCTCGCGCCCAAACTCCCCCGGACAAATCTTCTCCTCCCCCGCCTCAATCGACCGACACACTCCCTCAATCGCATCCACCATCGACGAGCGCGGATGCCACGGATTGGGAAATTGCCGCTGTATCGGCTCGCCGGTCTCCGGGTGCGACCCCCACAGCTCAAACTGCGCGTGCGCATTCCGCGTGACCACCATCCCCTGCTCGCCGATAAACTCCATCATCCACCCATGCCCCGAGCGCTCGGCCCGCGAATTCAAAAAGCCGCGTACCCCATTGGCGTAGGCGATGTAGCCCGACCCCGACAAATCTCCGTCTTCCACCGCCTGCTCCGCATTGTCCATCTCGCCCATCACCCACTCGGCCGGCGCCCCGGCAAAGAGCCGAAACAGCGCCAGCGAATGGCTCTGTATATTCGACAGGCTGTGCGGACAGTGGCAGACCATCGAGCGCAAGCTTCCGATCGCCCCATCGGCGATGGCCTTCAGCGCATTGGTATACCAGCTATACCAGTTGAGATGGCAAGCCATAGACAGAATCGTCCCGTGCTTTTTACACGCCTCGATCATCGCATCCGCCTGGGCTAGGGTCCGACACATCGGCTTGGTCGCGTAAATCGCCTTAACCCCCGCCTCAGCTAAGCCCACCACCACCTCCGCCCGCTCCTCCGGCCGCGTCGTCACCGCCACCACCTCCGGCCGCTCCTTGGCCACCAACTCGCGATAGTCCTCATAGAGCGCCGTCACGCCCCAGCGCTGCCCGAAATCGTCGAGCTTGGCCCGGTCGACATCGGCCGCACCAATAAGCTCGATCCCCCGCGCCTCGATCATCGCCGGGGCATGCGCCCAGGGCCAGGGATAGTGCGGCATATGAATATGCTCGTCGTCAATCGTACTGCCCATCCGCCCACAGCCGACCACCGCCCCGCGATAGTTGCCCTGCGGCCGGGTGGCTTCGATCACCTTATACGCCTCGCCCTGGGTCCGCGCCATGCTCAAGCCTCCTCTCGATAAGTCCAACCCGCAAAATATGTCGGCGCCCACTTCCGCGTCAGCGCAAACGACCGCTCGCTCAAACACCCGTGCCCCGGCCCCTGCTCCGCTTGGATCCACGCCTCGGCGCTCGCCAACTCCGCAAACTCCGCCAACCACACGTGATGCCAATCCGCCTGCGGCGCCATCAGCTTAAAACACTCGAGCCGCAACAGGCCGTGCTCTTTGCAAAAAGCCCCCATCGTCTCGACATACGCTTCCGTCACCGGCTTCTCCCCCGCAACCTGACCCGGGTCCCCCCGCTCAAACAACACCGCCACCACGCTTTCCCGGTCCACATCCAATGCCGGCACTTCATGCGGGTCGCCCGGTAAAGGCGCAGCGCGCGCCACCGCCGGTGCCCAATCCGCACAGTACTCCGGCAACCCGCTCCGCGCTAGATCGTACTCATAATACCCATACCGCCCATACGGCGGCGCCATCTCCGCCCTAATCCAGGCTTCCGCCCCCACCAGCTCCGGAAAATCAATCACCCAAAACCGCTCATACGCCCCCTGCGGCGCCATCAACCGGAACCCTTCTAGCCGCTGCATTTTGTACTCCTGCGCTACCCCCAACATCAGATCCACATGCTCCCGCTCAAAGGCGCCTTTCTCCTCCTGCGACAACCGATGCCAACTGGCCAGCCGCCCCCCTTTAAACAACACGCTAACACCGCGATCTCTATCTACCATACACACCTTCCTTTGCGCCTCAACCTATAAAAATTGCCAAAGGGGGTCCACTTACGTATACAATACACTCACGTCGATTGATCTACTCCATCCTTTCACGTCAATCGCCCAACGACCGCAGGGGATGCCCTCGAGCTCCCCGTCCAGCTCTGCAGCTTCAAATGGCTAAACCCAAAACCGCAGTCATCGTCGGCGCCGGCCTAGCCGGACTCAGCACCGCCTTCCACCTAGCCGAAAAAGGCGTCGAACGCGTCATCCTCCTCGACAAGGGCCGCATAGGCTCCGGCTCCAGCAGCCGCTCCGGCGCCGTCAACACTATGCTGATGGCCACCGAAAACGCCACCCGGGCCCGCGGCATCAGCTTCGATATCTTCGAACGTTTCGACCATATCCTCACAGACTACGATTTCCACCAGGACGGCTGCCTCGGCCTCTACACCCCCGACCAACTCGCCTCCGCCGCCCAACTTCACGACATGCACCACGCCGCCGGCGCCCGCTTTGAAGTCATCGACCGCCGTAAAATCGAAACCCGCTTCCCCGACCTGGTTATTCAAGAAGGCGAACACGGCGTCCTCGACCACCGCGGCGGCTGGAGCGAACCCGACCGCTACATCCCCGCCCTCACCGCCAAAATCCGCGGATTAGGCGTCGAGATCCGCGAGCATCAGACCGTCGAGGACTTCCTCGTCGAAAATAATCGCGTCAACGGCGTGCGCCTGCGCCAAAGCGGCGACCTCCGCGCCGACGCCACCGTCTGCACCGTCAACGCCTGGGCCAACGCCCTCCTGACCCGCATCGACCAGCCCCTGCCCGTGCGCAACTTCGTCCACGAGCGCTTCGTCACCCAACCCTTTGACCACGCGCCGCGCCTGCCCGCCGTCAACGACGACGCCAACGGGGTCTACTACCGCCCCACCGAAACCAACGCCCTGCTCCTCGGCTCCGGCGCCATCGAGCCCCAGCAAATCAACCCCGACCCCGATTTCGACCTCTCTACCCTCTCACCAACGCCCGAGAGCCTCCCCTTCATCCTCAACGCCATCCGCAACCGCCTCCCCCTCATGCAAAACGCCGAAATCGCCTACCACCGCGTCGGCCTGGTCAGCTATCCCATAGATTTCCTCCCCAACATCGGCCCCATCGCCGCCTTGCCCGGTCTCTTCCTCGGCACCAACTTCTGCTCTGGCGGCTTCGGCCACCACCCGATGGCCGGCCAACTCATCGCCGAATACATCGCCGACGGCCAAACCACCTTCGACGGCAGCGACTTCGCCCCCGACCGCTTTAAAGACGTTGACAAGCAGAAGTACCTGGAACAGGACATCACCCACCGCGACATGGTAGAAGCCCACGCAACCCAAACCAAAGGCTTCGTCCGCAAGAAACATTAACAGTGATGGGCCCATTGATTTGACAGGCAAACAAACAATCACCGCCCTATACTCTCTAGGTCATCTACCAACGTAGACCGCTAAACGACCGGAGGGATACCCTCGGGCAGCCCGTCCACAGGCAGACTAAGCGTCCAAAAAGGAACCACTATGATCATCGACTCCCACGCCTATTGCTTCCAACCCGGCACCCACCCCGCCGGCTTCGCCACACCCCAAGAACACCTCGCCTGGATCCAAACCTCCCAGGGCCTCCACCACCAACCCGCCTGGCGCATAAAAGACCGCACCCCCGCCGCCTCCGACGGCCTCGGCGACGAAGCCCCCGCCAATTGGTCCAACCTCCCCGACGTCGACTTCCGCATCGACGACCAGTGCGGCCGCGTCGTCTGGACCATCGACGGCGAAGACCGCACCAAACAATTCTACCCGCCCAACCTGCGCAATCTCGAATACACCCCCCACAGCTTAATCGCCGAAATGGACTATTGCGGCGTCGATATCGCGCTGATCCACACCAACCCCATGCTCGGCCGCGACACCGCCTTTTTGGCCGAATGCATCCAGCACTACCCCGACCGCCTGCGCTCGATGGTACCCGTCGACGAGTGGCGCATCGTCGACGAGACCGACGCCGTCATCGCCGCACTGCACCAGGCCATAGTCGAACGCGGCCTCCACGCCATCAAATTCAACACCCGCCCGGCCTATAAGCGCAGCACCGAAGCCTGGGACGACGGCCCCTATCGGCCCTTCTGGGAGGCGGCGACGGCACTCGGTGTCCCGATTTTCTTCACGCTGGGCACGGGTCCGGGCAGCGCGGTCGGCGCAACCACCGGTCGCGAAAACCGCCAGGGTTGCCTCGATGAGCAAGACACCCTCATGGCCTGGATGGAGCGCTACCCCGATACCCTATGCAGCCTGACCCACGGCTTCCCCTATCGGGTCTTTCTCGCAGGCGACCGTATCGAACTCCCCGACGAGATCTGGACTCCCTTCCAAAACCCCAAGCTCAGCCTCGAAGTCTGTTTCCCCGTGCGCATCGGCGATCTCTTCGACTTCCCCTATCGCGAAGTCCAGCCCACCCTGGAGCAAATGGTCGCGCACATCGGCGCCGACCGCCTGCTCTGGGGCACCGACATGCCCTTCCAGAACCGCTTCTGCACCTATCGCCAATCGCGGCACTGGATCGAAAAATACTGCGACTTCCTCACGACAGAAGACCTGGCGCTGATCATGGGCGGCACCGCCCGACGCGTCCTGGGGATCTAAGGAGACTCCACCGTGAAAATCACCGAGATCAAAGCCACCATCGTCGCAGGTTCCCGCCCCTGGGTCTACGTCCGCGTCGCGACCGACGAGGGCCTCTACGGCCTGGCCGAAGCCTACCCCGTCCGCGGGGTGATCGGCGTGCTGCACAGCCAGCTCGAGGAGCTGCTCATCGGCCAGGACCCGCTCGCGATCGAACCACTCTATAACCACCTGCTCGCACGGACCCCCGGCCAGTCGACCGGCGGCACCACCCTGGCGGCGATCAGCGCCGTCGAAATCGCGCTGTGGGACATCAAGGGCAAGGCCCTCGGCGTGCCCGTGTACCAGCTATTGGGCGGGGCCTACCGCAACCGGCTGCGGCTCTACGCCGACGTCGGGCACGGCACCAGGATGGACGACACCACCCAGGCCTGGGCGGACCGGGCCAAAGAGGGTCTGGCCGACGGCTTCTCGGCCATCAAGTTCGATATCGACCACTCGGCCGACGAGCACAGCCTCGACCCGGTAAACCGGGGGCTGAGTCTGGCCGAACTCGACAAAATGGAAGCGCTGATGGCCGCCGCCCGCGAGGCGGTCGGCCCCGGCCTCGATATCTGCATCGACTGCCACGGCCTCTACAGTGTCCGCGACGCGCTACTATTGGCCGAGCGGCTGGCACCCTATAATTTGATGTTTCTCGAAGATCCGGTTCCGCCCGAAAACGCCGAGGCCATGGCCAAGGTCACCGCCGGCACTCCGATCCCCATCTGCACCGGAGAATTCCTGCACCGCCGCGACGGCTTTCGCGCGCTCATCGAAGCCCAGGCCTGCGACATGCTGCACATTGACGCCGCGAGCACCGGCGGGCTCTTAGAAGCCAAGAAGATCGCCGATATGGCCGACCTCTACTATATGCCCTGCGCCTTCCACAATATCGTCTCGCCGTTGGGGCTGGCGGCTTCGGCCCACGTCTGCGCCGCCGTCCGCAACCTCCACACCATGGAATTGCCCTACCACGCCGATCAAGTGCCCTGGCGCTGGGATATTGTCGAGACGGACGGACCGCTGGTCGAGGACGGTTTCTTCAATGTCCCGCAGGGGCCGGGGATCGGCGTCGAACTCAACGCAGACATCGCCCGCGCCCATCTGCGGCCGGGTCATACCTTTTTTGACTGATCACACTGGGGAGCGATATGAATTGGGAAATTAAAAAACGCGGCCGCGTCACGTATTATAGGAAAAAGACCAACGACGTCTTCTCCGACCTCGTCGTCGAAGAACTCGACAATGGCGACCTCAAGATCCGCTTCGTCGGCATGACCGGCGCCATCGCCGCCACCAACGAGTTGGAATTAGATGAGATAGCCCGCATGGACCCCGAGCGCGAGATCCCCCGGATCTTCGACACCTGGGAGATGTATGTCCGCGAGGCCGGTATTTGCGATTCGCTGGCCGAACTCGACTTTTTGGAAGTCCATTCCTTCGGCGCTGCCCCCAAAGCGCCCAGCCCCTTCACCGAGCCCGAACAATACGCCGCTGAAAAAAAGCGCATCCGCCAGGCCTACGCCCAGGCCTATGCCCAGTACTGGAAGAAAAAAATGCCCGACAACGGCCTGCCCGTGCGCTTTACCGTCTATCTCGAAGAGCTGCCCGACGTCGACGCCAGTTACGAATTCGGCGCAGTGGCGCTGCTGCAGAAATCTTGAGAACGCCGCTGGTCCCGACCCGCCTCTACGCGGAAGGTTCCTATTGGCAGGTCTGGACAACACTCCCGGGCAAGCCCCCACGCCAACAGGCACGCCCTGCCCACCGCCAGCGAATTCACAGCGAAAAAACCCTCCTGGCCCGGGAGGACGCCCCCGACGCCTGGATAGAAGGACACTAACCATGAGTTTTGCAGAAATTCCCCAGGCACCCCTCCTCCAGGGCCGCCTTGGCCCGGCCACCGTCACCATCCTCGGCGCCAACGGCCTGCGCCTAAATGGCCTGACCAGCTTCCACCTCGACGAGGGCCCCGACTTCGCCTGGCTCAACATCTACCGCACCTTAGCCGACGGCCAACAGCTCGAGATCACCCGCGAGCGCGAGCCCGCCGAAGTCGCACCGCAAGACGGCGCTGTCGAAGTCCGCTGGCCCTCCTGCGACGAGGTCCACGGCGAGTTGTCCGCCACCTACCGCATCGTCCCCGCCGCCTCCGCCGTCGATGCGATCTTCTCCTTCGATGCCTCCGCTGCGTATAAAGACTTCGAACTCTTCATCGCCAACTACTTCACCCCCCACTATACCCCCCGCTTCGCCCTCCAGGACAACCGCACCCACCCGGAGGGCCTGTGCTGGTACGAAAAAAAGTGGTACGGCGGCGACGAAAACGAATCCTGGTCCCGCGACCCGCAAGCCGAAGCCATCTTCCGCGACGGCCGCTGGCAAACCGGCTACCCCTTAAACTGGCGCCGTGGCCCCCACTTTTTCCACCCCCTCACCCTCCAACAACACCGCTATGGCCACGCCCTCCTCCTCATGGCCCATCCCGACGCTTGCTTCGGCCTCTCCGGCTACCACACCTACCACAACGCCCAGTACTTCCACCTCTTCGGCCAGCACGTAGCCCCAGGCGACCAACTCTCCACCACGATCCGCATGGTCCTCCTCACCGAATGGGACGACCTCCAACAAGACGCCCTCTCCCACTACCAACAATGGCTCGACACTTAATCCCTCCCGCCGCAGCGTGAGACGCACCCCGGTCTTCCGCATCCGCATTCACCCCTCTAACAGAAAAGTTCACATGACTAACACGCCCCCCCTCAAACTAGGCATCGTCGGCTGCGGCTGGGCCGGCCAACAAGCCGTCCACGCCGCCCAAGCCCTCCCCCAAACCGAAGTCACCGCCCTCAGCGACCTCGAAGCCTCCCTCCTCGAAACCACCCTCGCTCTCCACCCCGACATCCCCCACCAGCACGGCCCCTACCAGGACCTGCTGCAAAACCCAGCAGTAGACGCCGTCTACCTCGCCGTCAACCCCGTCATGCGCTACCCCATGGTCTTAGACGCCATCACCGCTCAAAAACACGTGCTGGTGCAAAAGCCCCACGCCGTCCGCGCCGAGCACGTCCTCGAATTCGCCGCCGCCGCCGAAAAAGCGGGCGTCACCCTACAATTTTGCTACTTCATGCGCCACTTCCCGCTCAATCGCCAACTCCACGCGCGGATCCAAGAAGGCGCCATCGGCGAGCCCTACCACGGCCGCGTCTTCCTCAAATACAACACCCGGCCCGCCGCCGAGGGCATCACCCGCTGGCTACAGGTCTACGGCCAGAAGGGCGGGGTCCTCGCCCAGCACGCCTCGCACGAATTCAACCTCGCCTGGTGGTGGCTGGGCTGTCCCGAGCCCGAGTGGGCGCTCGCCGCAAAACACGTGGTCAATCCCGTCTACGACGGACCCGAGGGCCCCGCCGAAGACTACCTCTCCGGCCTCGTCGGCCTCAAAGGCGGCAAAACCCTGCAGATCGACTGCTCGCGCTGGCTCCACGCCGACCTGCCGACCACCGTCGAAGTCTTCGGCACCGAAGGGGCCATCGTCCACCGCGAGATCTCGCGGCTGACCGATGGGGGCTACGAGCGCGAAAAAGTTGACGCACCCCCCGATTTTCCCCATAGTGATGACAAGACGGGGCTCTACTTCTACCACGAGATCGAACACTTCGCCCGCGCCGTCATTGGCGAGGACGCGCCCGCGCCCGATGCCCAAGACGCCTATCAATTTATGCGCATCCTCGACGGGCTCTACGATAGCGCCCAGGCGGGGGAAAAGGTCAATATCACCTGAATAAGCCGATGAAACGCCCGCGGCACGGCGTCAACGATCACGTCCCCTTCCGCGACGAATACCTGGCCGGCATCCGCCAGCTGCTCGACGCAAGGGAGCGGCGACAGAAGCAAGCCCAGACCGACTAACCCCAGCAAGGAGTTCCCCATGCACGTCGGCACCCAGCAATTCAACACCTCGGAAGAAGACCTCGAATACCTCGCCCGCCACGGCGTCTTCAACAAAAACGAAAACTTCATCACCTTCCACCGCGAATACGGCTGGGACGTCGAGGAACTCGTCGAAAAGAAGGAGCAGTGCGCCCGCTTCGGCATCGAGATGGAGATGGTGGCCCTGCCGATGGCCCAATTCCACATCGGCGGCGAGGCCGTCCCCAATTTTATGATGGGCAACTACGAGGAGGGCGACAAGGAGATCGAGCTGATCATCAATATGGTGCGCCAGGCGGCCGAGGCCGGCATCCCGGCGATCAAATACTATCTCTGCGCCTTAGAAAACCAGCGCACCGAAAGCGTCCCCCTCGGCCGCGGCAACTCGATCTACAGCACCTTCGACCTCGAAAAAGCCGACGCCGACACCCCCCGCTACGACGAGCCA
>JAYYUU010000353.1:0-7998 GCA_036343835.1 Candidatus Latescibacterota bacterium
CGATCGGAATACTCAAAACGGTAGCGGCGATACCGAGGAGAATAGCAGTCGTGACTCGCGGATCTCGTCGCTTCATCTTCGATCCTTCATCCTCACTCTTCGTGATTGGTACTGCGCCGTATAACAATTGAGTGAGCAGAAATATTTCTACTAGAATCCATAGCCCAGAAAAAAGTCGGGTTACCCCCCTCTTCCTCTGAGCGAGTTCCATTTAGCCCTGAAATATCTCTCGCTATCCCTCTCTGTAACCCCGAATAAGATCGGGCTATCACTCATTGCCCAGAAAAAAGTCGGGGTGTCTGGTCTCCTCTTTGCTCATTCTTGAATAGAAATCTTTCTGATACACAAGAGGTAATCTATTCAAATTGTGCTAAGTAGACTTTATCTGAGGCTCTCGTTTTTTTATGTTGGGGGAAAAGAAGGAGGGCATTTTGGCTATAGTTAGATCGTTGCAACGGCTGTGTCGCGAGACTATGCCGATTATGTTGCGGGAGACGAGCGGGCAGCGGATGTTGGGGGCGGTGGAGGAAGTGGCGGCTACGGATCGATGGAATTCCTTTGACCGCTTTCACGAGACCACGGAGACGCTGGTCAGGCGCTACGAGGCAGCGGGGGCAAAAGTTGAGGTCGATTCGATTCAGACGGGAGGGCGGATCGGGTCGGGGCGGTGGATTATCCAGGAGGCGGCCGATGTGCGGGGAGCGACGGTGGACGTGGTGTATCCGGTGCGGGAGCGGGTGCTGGATTGGCGCGAGAATCCCTGGCACGTCATCCAGTGGAGCGCGGGCACTCCGCGGGGCGGTTTGCGATTGCGGCTGTTGGTCCTCGACGAGGCCCGGGAGATCGAGCGCTTGCCGGCCGATGGGCTTATGGGCTCGATCGTGCTGACGAAGTTGGATCCGCGCAGCGGGCTAAAGCTCTTGGCCGACAAGGGGGCCGCCGGGGTCATTTTCGACCGGGAGGTGCCCAATCTGCCCGATGCATTGGCCTGGACTAAATTTGGCTGGGGGGCGATTCCCCTGGAGTGGTCGTCGGCGCGGTTGGTGGGCTTTGTGCTTTCGGCGAGGCAAGGGGAGAAGCTCAGGCGATTGTCGCGGCAGCACGGGGGACTGGTGGTGCAGGTCAAAGCGGATATCCGCAAATACGTGGGGAGCCACGACGTGGTCAGCGGGGTGATAAAAGGGGCAGACGACCCGCAGGACGAGGTCTGGGCGATCGCGCATAGCGCCGAGCCGGGGGCGGTGGACAATGCCTCGGGTGTGGCGCTTACTCTGGAAATCGCCCAGGTGATCGAAGGGCTTATCAAGGCTGGGGTGATCAAGCGGCCCAAACGCACTATTCGCTTGCTCAACGCCTACGAGTGCTACGGATTTTTCGCCTATCTGGAGCGGGAGCAGAGATTGCAGACGCCTTTGGCCGGGGTGTGTATCGATACGATTGGATCCAAGCCCGCCGTCTGCGACGGCCGGTTGGAGTGGCACGGGACCATCCCGATGTCGGCCGCCTTCGTCGATCGGATCGGCGAGGCGATTATACGGTCCGGGGTGCGGCGGCACCAACCCGGGTACCGCGTGTGCCGAGCCAATTTCATGTCGACTTCGGATACCTTGATCGGCGATCCAGCATATGGCTTCCCCTGCCCGTGGATCACCACCCACCACCGCAAGAGCGGTCGCGGCTTTGACGCGTATCACTCTTCGGCCGATGGGATACAACTGCTCAGCCCGAAGGGTTTGGAGACCTGTGCCGCCGCGATGGCGGCCTATTTGTACTATCTGGCCGATATGGGCAGCCGCGAAGTGGGTGAACTGGTCCGCAGCGAGAATGCGCATTTCCTCGCGGCATTGGGGACGGTGAAAAGGCCCCGGGTCGAAGCCGAGTATATTCGCGAGGCGCACAGCCGCAGCGTGCGGAAGCTCGAGCGCTGGCTTTGGGGTGGCCAGCGGGGTGAAGTACTGGGGGCGATGGCCGATGGCGAGCGCGAGATCGCCGAGGGGGCGGCCAGCGTAACCAAGCGCGAAAAAAGGCGGCGACAACCCGCGGTGGCGCGGCTTGTGCCCAGGCGCACAGCGGAGCTTTCACCGACGGCGGAGAATACGCCGACGGCGATAAACGAGCGCATCGGCGCGGCGCGGCTTTCGGCCTGGGCGCTGTTTTGGGCCGATGGTCGCCGCAACCTGGGCGAAATCGCCGAGCGCATTGTCTGCGAGGAGGTCGATTCGAGCGCCGGGCCGCGGAACGCGTCGCGCAATCCGGTCGCAATTGAACGGGTCCACGCCTATTTCGCGGCGCACGCTGAGTTGGGCTATGTCGAGTTGACCGACCCACAGGATATGATCCACCGCAGGGAATTGGTGGCGGATTTGCGGCGTCTGGGCGTCGAGCCAGGTATGGACCTGATGGTGCATAGCTCGCTTGCGGCGATTGGTCGGGTGGCGGGCGGCGCCGAGACGGTGATCGACGCGTTGTTACAGGCCATCGGCAAGCGGGGGACGCTGCTGGTGCCCTCATTTAACCACCGCGCGGCCCAAGTCTACAATCCATTGGCGACGCCGACGACCAATGGCGCGATTCCCGATGCGCTGTGGCGCCGCGCCGAGGCGGCGCGCAGCATCCATCCGACCCACGCGGTGGCGGCGATCGGGCCGCGGGCGGAAGCCTATTGCCGCGGGCATCTCGAAGCCGGTATCTGGGCGGCGGACAGCCCGATCGGCAGATTGGTACACGGCGGCGGCCATATTCTCGCTCTGGGCACGACGCACGATACCAGCACCGCCTATCACGTGGCCGAGATGTCGGTACCTTGCGGTTGTATTGCCTCTTTTGCCAATAGGAACTGCATCGTCGGCGCAGACGGGTTGGTGGCGGAGGTTATGGGATTGGCTTTTCGCAGCGGGCCTTGCCCGGTACCGATCCACAAGATCGACGCAACCCTCGACCGTCGCAAGCTGCAGCGGCGGGGTCGAGTCGGCCAGGCCGAATGCGAGCTAGTGCGGGCTTTTGATCTATGGCAGGTGCGGCGCGAACACCTGCGTCGGGTCTGTCCCACCTGCACTGTCAAACCCCGCATCGAGCGGTGAGTATCTGGCTGGCCGTTTTGTTATTGGCCGGGACCGCGACGGCCGAGCCGCTGGCGGTGCGCGTCCTCGAGGATTTCGAGCGAGATGGTGCGCTTGCGGCGTGGGATCTGGATGTGGGAGCGCAGGTAGAGGAGGGTCAGGCCCTGCTCCATTTTTCGCGGCGACGGCGCTGGCAGCTGTGGCGGGATCCGTGGCCGTCTATGCGGCTGTCGCGCGGCGCCGGCCTTTTTGCCGCTGGGGATTGGCGCGATTACGACCGCTTGGAATTTGCGGTGGAGAATCGGTCGGCGCTGGCGGCGCTTTTGAAGCTGCGGGTGGACGATGCTGCGGGCACCCGCGCCATCCGCCTCTTTGCGCTGCCGCCGCATAAGCGCCAAGTCTGTCGCGTCGACCTGGGGCTTCTGCGGCGCGAGATCGATCTGGAGCAGGTGGCGCTCGTCGATCTATATATGAGCCATCCGGTCCGCGATTGCGAGCTGGCGCTGGACGATATGCGGCTGGTCGCCGAGAGGCTGGATTTGTCGGGGGCCGAGCTTTTGGCCGATCCCTTTGGCGGGGGGCGGGTGCGCGTCCGCGGCGCGCGCGGCCGGCCCCGGCTCTATCGGGTGGAGATTCGCGACGACCGGGGCGGGCCCATTTTTGAACACGTCGAGGAAACCGAACAAATCGACTGGAGGTGGTCGGGTGGCGCACCGGGGCGGTATCGCGTCTCTCTCAGCGCCACCGATCTGGTCTGGGGCGTGCACAGCGGAGTTGAGGACCTAGGTGAGTTTGCCGTATTGCCGCAGGCATTGCGACCGGGGTTGGTAGCCTGGGGCGAAAGAACCACGCGCAAGATCGCATCCGACGCACTCCCGCGGTTGGGCCAGGTACTCTATACGGAAAAGGTCATTGCCGCAGAGCGCGGTGCGCCATTGCGGTTGGAACTGGCGCGCAATGAAGTCGAGGGACTGCAACTCGCCTTCCGCACTACCCGGAGCGTGCGTTTGCGGCTGGCGGTGGAGGGGCTTGTGCACCCGGAGCGCGGCCACATTTTTCCGCCGGGGGCTATCGAGCTATTTCAGGTCGGCTATGTGTTGACGCGGCGGCCGGCCGAGTACCCGGTGGATTTTGTGGGTTGGTGGCCCGATCCGCTCTTGCCGCGGGACCAATTTCGCGCTCGACCGGGGGAGAATCAGGTGGCGTGGCTGGCGCTGCGGACGGAGGCGGAGACCCTCCCCGGCACGTATCGCGGGCAGGTGGGCGTTTGGGTGGATGGGGCGCGGTTGGGAGCGATACCCCTGGAGGTAGAGGTCTATGCTGCGGCATTACCCAACAGCACGACGGTGCGCACCGCATTTTCGCTCTACGATCATATGCTCGATCAGGTCTACAGCAAAGAACGGGCCCGGGCGTTGCGGCGGCGCTATGCGGACTTTATCGTCGACCACCGGCTCAATCTCGACCATCTCTACCGCCGGGAGATCCCGGACCTGGATGAATTGGCCGACTACGCCCGGCAAGGTCGGCTCAATGCCTTTAACCTGCTCTACCTCGACGCCACTGCGCGCTACGATCGGGCGGGTTTGGCCGCATTGGCGGCGCGGCTAGACCCGGCGGTTGCGCGGTTGGAGGAATTGGGGCTTGCTGGCCGGGCTTATATCTACGGCTTCGACGAGGTCGAGATCGATGACTTCGACATAATGGAACGCGTCTTCGCCTTTATCAAGGCCCGCTATCCCCAGTTGCAGACGGCGACTACGGCGCGCGATCCGGGCTTGGGGCTGGATCGCAAATTGGGGGATTTGGTCGATATTTGGATCCCGCTCTCGCCGGTTTACGAAGCGCAGACGGCGATGCAGGCTCGACAAAGGGGCCGAGAAGTATGGTGGTATATTTGTATCAGCTCGATCCATCCCTATGCCAATTGGTTCATCGAGTATCCGGCCCTGGAAGCCAGGCTCTTGTGGTGGATGGCGCAGCGGCGCGGCATCGAGGGTTTTCTCTATTATGCGATTAATCGCTGGCCCGATCAACGGGCGCCCTTGCGGGCCGATGCCTATGGCCGCGCGCGCTGGAATCCCGCCTCGTATGGGACGGCCAATGGCGATGGCTCGCTATTGTACCCCGGCGTTGATGGGCCGATTGGCAGTATTCGTCTGGAAAATGTGCGCGACGGGATAGAAGACTATGAATTGCTCGCGCTATTGGCGGCCAGGATGGGTGGCGAGGCGGCACGGGTCTTGAGTGACCGGTTGGTGAACTCGTCGACCGACTACAGCCGCGACCCGGAGGAATTCACTCTGGTGCGCAGTGCTTTGTTGCAGGCGTTGTCCGCATCGCCTTGAGGGGTCGCCGCTAGGCGAAAAGCTCGGAGTAATCGTATTGCAAGGCGGCGAGTGCTAGTTCGTTTGTGGGTACTCGTCGATTCTCTCGATCAGTTTGGGCGTTTTGCGTTTGGATCTATACGCGCCGGCACCGATGCTTTCGCACTTGTGGATTGGTGCCGGCCTCGAGCAGGATGCCTTCTTTTTCCATTGGATCTCGTTTGCGGGATAGAGGATAAATTCATCGATAGCTCGCAAAGGTCCGGGAGTTGTCGCATTTTGACGACTTTGGGCGAGTAGATGTCGCTTTTCTGCGACGCGGATGCGCTTATTCGAGGTCGATGGCGACTTCCCGGCCCAGGCGGTCGGATTCGTAGAGGGCGTCGAATATGGCGTTGGTATGGAGGAAAGTTTCCCCCGCTACCGGGGAGGGATCGCCCTTGCGGATGGCTGCGACAAAGCGGCCGACCGCATAGTCGACTTCCACGCTGCCTGTGGGCAGCGAGGTCGGGGTGGTTTCCGCCAAATCGCCATAGCCGCCGTGGGTGAGGCGCAGCTTGGGTTCCGGGCCAAAGGGGCGTATTTCTGCCGCGCCCCGATCACCGGCTACGCGGACCTGCCATTGCTCGGCGAAGTTAATGGCCCAGGCGTGGGCGAAGAATAGCGAAATCCCGCCTTCGAGCCGGACGAAGGCGGTGCCGAAATCCTCGACGGTAAAGGCCTCCGGGTCCCAATTCCCATCGGGGGTTTGGCCGAAGATATTGGCCGCTGCCCCCGAGGCGGTGAGTGGCCGTGGATGGCCCAACAGGTAGAGGGCCGCGTCGAGGGTGTAGACGCCATTATCCATCAAGGCGCCGCCCCCGGCGAGGTCGCGGCGGATAAAGGATCCGCCGGGAATCCCGCGGTGTTGCCAGCCGATGGCCTCGGCGTAGTAGATCCGCCCCAAGTCGCCGCGCGCAATCGCCTGGCGCGCCGCCTGGAGTTCGGGCATAAAGCGCCATTTCATCTCGACCATCAACAATTTGCCACTGCGCTTGGCGGCGGCGACCATCTGCCAAGCTTCGGCGGTGGTGGCGGCCATCGGTTTTTCGACCAGCACGTGTTTGCCGGCGTCGAGCGCGGCGATGGTTGGGGCGCTGTGGGCGCAGGTGGGGGTGCAGACGCTGATGGCGTCGACTGAGTCCAGTGCGAGTAGGTCGGCGGGATCTGCAAAAACCTGTTCGACGCCCCATTGCGCTGCCGCGTCGCGGGCCTTGGCTGCGTCGATATCGGCGACGGCGACCAATTGGACTTCGGGCTTCATGTCGAGATAGGCCCGGGCGTGGGCTCGGGCAATGCCGCCGGTGCCGATGATGCCGATACCGATGCTCATGCGTTGCCCCCTTTGGTTGTCGGCTGGAGCGCTTTGTCGAGTCGGGCCAGGACGGTGGCTTGCTCTTCCCAGCCGCGACTAAGCCAGCGATAGGTGCCTTTTAGTTCCAGTACCAGGCTGGGAAAGGTGGTGGCCTGGAGTCGGCGGCGCAGGTGGAATTCATCCTGGAGCGCTGCTGCGATTGAGGCGGAGGACAGATCGGCGGCGAAGCGCTCGGTATCCAGGCCGAGTTCGGCGGCGAGCTTTACGAGGACCGCGTCGTCGGAGGGGTTTTGGGCTTCCAGGTAATAGGCGTGTTGGATGCGGTTAAATATCGCCGGACCGCGGTCTTGGCCGGCGGCAGCTAAGACCGCACGACAGGCGGGATAGGTCGAGCGGCGGGGTTGGCACTCTTCCCAGAAAGCCCAGTTGAATCGGGCGCCGGTCCGCGCTGCAACTTCGCGCCAGGCGCCCTGGACATAGGCGCGCATATCGGCGGGCATCGGCTCATCCGAATCGTGCGCCAAACCGCCCATGACATAGCGGAGCGCGATCTGGTCGTGCGCGTTGAGGGCTTCGATGGTCGGCGTAAAACCCCAGCACCAGGAGCACATCGGATCGGCCACATAATATAAAACGGGTAAGTTAGACATTGCTCGATTCTCTCTGCGAGAGGCTCTGCGGCGGGTACAACGCGACCTTCACAAGAAGGTGGGCTTATCTGTCGCGCGGCCAATGCAACCAAGCCGCTCAGACCGTTTACCACATTTATCCGTCACATTCTCAGGCCGTCGCTGATGGCGCGCATCTTGCAAGGCTTCCATACAGAAATCGGCATCCAACGTCTTGGATAATGCCCACGACAGGACATAGTCGTTTCCACTGGCGAATCTGAGTGGGGTGCACCTCGGAACTGACTGACCAATTCAGCTAGGCTTTGCTCCCCTTTGAGGGCCTCCAAGGCCACGCGAGCTTTAAAAGCCGGGGCATGATTTTTTCGACTCATGTTTGCCTCCACAGACTAAGGTATTTTCACCTTAACCTGTGGTCCAGTTTACGGGGGCCACTTGCACTCCAGTGGCCTCCAAGATATCCAATAGCACCAGGTCAATGGATCGGCGACGTAGTAGATGGTCGGCAGGATTCTTTCCGGCAAATTGAATTCGGACTAGTACCGCGCCGATAGGATAGATAAGGTGACATCCTCCCCACGAAGATTCGGGGGTTTCCTACGTGGAACTTGCGAGGTTGTGGTTATCCC
>JAYYUU010000354.1:0-9915 GCA_036343835.1 Candidatus Latescibacterota bacterium
TAACGGCAAGGAGTTTGCCCACCATATCACCATCGGTCAGGCCCTGGACACCTCGGTGTATTTCGCCCACCCTTACCATGCCTGGGAGCGGGGCCTCAACGAAAATACCAACGGGCTGATTCGCCAGTATGTACCCAAAGATACGGCGGTGGACACTCTGTCCGAGGGGCCGGTGTTCCATATCATGGATCGGCTCAATCATCGACCACGAAAGGGGTTGGCGTTTCAGACTCCACATGAGATCTTAGCTCGAGAAACAGGGCTTCAACCCGTAGAAATCGAAAGTGCACCCACGAGTTGAATCCGCGGTGTATAGAATTAGCTCTGACCAGGCATTTCACGTAGTCATCGAAAAATTATGTATCCAATATGCTCAAGAAGCCGCCACCTGTTGCAAAGGACAGTCAGCGCAGCTTTCTGCGGTAGCGCAGGACTCCAGTTCGCAAGTGAGCAGCGCCTCCGCGTGCCGTCGCCAGTCGGCCGGATAGCGGAGCGCTCCCTCTAAGTGAAAGTCGCGGACCAGGGCGCGCAGCAGTGCGAAGCGGGTGTTGCGGTCGGCGATTTTGTCGCGCACCCGTTGGCGGACTTGGGCCAGCTGATCTAGATAATCCACGAACTCTTCGTCGAATAATACTTCGAGATCTTTCCTGAGGCGACTTGCCAGCGCCGGACTGGCGTTGGAGGTGGAGATGCTCAGTCGCAGGTGGCCCGGGTGCACCAGCGCCATCATGCCGAAGTTGGAATGGGTGGGGTCGTCGTAGGAGTTGATGAGGACCTTTTGCGCCAGGGCGAGCTCGTAGACTCTGGCGGTCAGCTCGGGATTGTGGCAGACGGTGTTGAGGGCGAGGAAAACGCCGTCGAGATCTTTTTCTTTGAAGCACCGCTCGCGATAGATTAGGCGGCCTTCCGCAGCCCACTCGGCGAGTGCCGGGGTCAGGTCGGGGCTGACGACGGTGAGCTGGGCGCCGGCTGCCAATAAGCGCGCGAATTTTTCTTCTGCCTCGCGGCCCCCGCCGATGACCAGACAGGGCTGTCCCATCACATCGAGTCCGGCCTGAAAGTAGGGGTTGAGTTGGTGGCTCATGCGCGCGGGGTGAGCTGGTCGAGGAGATATTCCAACTCGGGCAGCACCAGTTTGCTCATCGCCAGCTCGATGGTGTTGAGATCGCCGGGCAGACAGAACACCAGTTTGCGTTTGAGCGAGCCGGCGACGCCCTGGGCCAGCATGGCGCGGGACCCCTGTTCCTGGTAGAGCAGAGCGCGCAACATATCGCCGAAGCCGTCCAAACGCCGGTCGAGCTGCTGGCGCACCGCGTCGCCGATGGGGTCGCGCAGGGCATTGCCGGTGCGGCCGGTAAAGAAGATGACCTGGCTCGATTGGCCCTGGGTCAGCATCGCCAACTCGCCCTTGATCTGCAGACCGTCGGCCTTGACCGTGCGGTCTTGGGTGATATGGTGCCCCGCCGCTTCTAATAGTTTGACGAGCAGTTGTCCGCTCTGCGCCTGGCGCTCGTCGCCGACGACCAGGACGGCGCAGCCGATGGATTTGGGCATGGCTATTGGTTGGTGTCGCCGACCAGAGCCGGGTAGCTCTTGTCGTCTTCGGCGCCGTATTCGACGGGCAGGCCCAATTCCATCCAGCCGCGCTCGACGACCTCGCCGGTTGGGCTGCGGGCGCCGCCAAAGCCGCCGTTGACATTGGCGATATCGCTGAAGCCAGCGGCGATTAGCGCCTCTGAGGCGCGGACCGAGCGGGCGCCCGACTGGCAGCCGATCAATAGCTTGGCGTCGGAGGCGAAGTGCGACTGGACGACCCGGACGAAGTCGGGGTTGGGCACCATGCCCATGGCCTCGCGGTGCATGATGGGGATATTGAGCGAGCCGGTCGGATGGCCGTTTTCGTATTCGGGCATCGAGCGGACGTCGATATAGACGGCGCCCGCATCGCCCTCGAGCAACTCGCTGGCCTCGCTGGGGCTGATATTTTGGTAGCTCATGGGGTATACCTCCTGGCGGATAAATTCACCCGATTGGTTGATAAAGGGTCGTTCTGAACGGCGCTGGTCTCTGAGATAGTCGAACCAACACCGATACGAACAAAAATCGCGGTTGAGCCGTTGGAGAAAATCCTTCTGATAGGGCTTGGCGCAAATGTGGCACTGGCGCTCGGCGGCCCCCACGCCCTGGCGGACGATGAGATTGTCGATCAGGCGGTTGAGATAGTAGCTGCCCCGCCAGCCCAATAGGACCATAATCGCGAAATTGGGCCAGTCGGCGTAGAGCAGCCCCGCGCTGGACAGTGCGAGCCAAAAGCCGAGACAGTGCGGACAACTAAAGAGCTTGGCCGTCCATGGCGAGTAGGCGCTCGCCCATTCGCGCAACCCCGTCATAAGGGTCGAGCGCCGTAAAAAACGGGCACCGAAAGCGGCAAAGGCGATGGTGGCCAATATAGCGTAGAGCTGGATGTTCACTTGACAGTGTCCACTTCGTTAGGTTGTTTCGTATGTTGAATATTGTAACTAATGTATTATTTCCAGCTAGATAGACAAGTCCGGAAATCCGGGAGGAGAATGGCATGAACGGGTGGGCTTGGGTCCTACTGGCGGCGCTGTTGTGGTCTTGTGGCGAGGGCCGAGGCGGGGATCGGGCAACGGCCCAGACCGATAGTACGGCGACCGACAGCACCGCTGCCGACAGCGCTGCGACCGATACTCTAGCTAAGAAAATTGAAGCGGTACCCGTCGAGGTTGCGCTGGCGCACAGCGGTGATATTTCCTCGTATCTGCTCTTCAACTCGACGATCGAAACCGAGGCGTCCGTCGAGATTTTCCCCCAGATTAGCGGGTTAGTCGAACGCGTCGCGGTCGAGGAGGGCGATCGGGTCGAAGCCGGGGACACGCTGCTCTATATAGAGGACGAGGAGTTGCGGATCGCCGAGCGGGAAGCCCAGGTCAACCGCGCTTATCAGCAGACCGGCTACGAGCGCACCGAGGAGATGTTCAAGCGCAAGCTGATCAGCGACCAGGAGTTCGAGACCAAGAAATACGATCTCGAACAATCGCGCTTGCGTCTCGAGAGGGCGCAACTCACGTTAGAGCACGCGGCAATTCTGGCGCCTTTTTCCGGCGTGATCACCGAGCGCCACGTGCAGGTCGGCGCCCGGGTGGGCTCGGGGAGCAAGCTCTACGATCTGATCAAACTCGACGATATGATCGCCCGCGTCTTCGTGCCCGGTCAGTATTTGACCATCATCGGCAACGACCAGCATGCGGCGATCTCCTCGGAATTTTTGCCCGACAAGCTCTTCCATGGCTGGGTCAAGCGCATCAGCCCGGTGGTCGACCCACGCAGCGGCACCTTTAAGGTCACGGTGGGTTTGCGCGATCGCTTTGAATATCTGCGCCCGGGTCTTTTCGTCAATGTGCAGATCATCACCGACACCCACGAAAAGGCGGTGTTGATACCCAAGCAGGCGGTGGTCTACGACGGCGGCGACAAATTCGTGTTTACCGTCGATGACACGGCCGCGGTGCGGATCAAATTGCAGCCCGGCTTCGAGGACGCCGACTTTATCGAGGCGCTGGCCGATATTGCAGTGGATACGCCGATTATTGTCGTCGGGCAGAACGGCCTCAAGGACCAGGCCCGGGTGCGCGTGGTCAACCAGGAGCCCTCGCTGTAAGCCAGCGTCGAGGCCGACGGCGTCGATAAGGGCTAGGTCCCGATGAATTTGTCCGATAACTCCTCTCGTTTCGCAATCACGACCCGACGGCCGGTCGCCATCCTCATGGTGGTGCTGGCCGTTTGCGTTTTTGGTTGGGTGTCCTATCAGCGCCTCGCGCTGAACCTAATGCCCGATATCTCCTATCCGACGCTGACGGTGCGCACCGAATACCCGGGTACTGCGCCGGAGGAGGTCGAGACCCTGCTCTCCCGCCCGCTCGAGCAAGAGTTGGGTATTGTGCCCCATCTGGTCAATATCAGCTCGATTTCCAAGGCCGGGCAGTCGGATATTATCCTAGAGTTCGCATGGGACACCGACATGAATGTCATGTCCCAAGAGGTCCGCGAAAAGGCCGACCGCGTCTTTTTGCCCCAGGCCGCCGAAAAACCCCTGCTGCTGCGCTACGATCCCTCGTTAGACCCCATCATGCGCATCGGATTGCACGGCCCGCAGAATCTCTTCGCGCTGCGCTATCTGGCCGAGCACGAGATCAAGCGCGAGCTCGAGGCATTGGCCGGGGTGGCGGCGGTCAAGATCAAGGGCGGCCTGGAAGAGGAGATCCACGTCGCGCTCAACGAGCGCCAGATCTCGGTGATGGGCCTGGATATCCAGCAGATCAACCAGCGCCTGGCCCAGAACAATGTCAATATGCCCGGCGGCAACCTGCGCGAGGGGCAGGTCGAATACCTGATCCGCACCCTCAACGAGTTCGAGACGGTCGCGGAGATCGCCGACCTGATCGTGGTGCGGCAGGGCGACGCCGACGTCCATCTCCGCGATATAGCCGCCGTCACCCGCTCGCACAAGGATCGCGAGATCGTCACCCGGGTCAATGGCATCGAGAGCGTCGAGATCGAGATCTACAAGGAAGCCGACGCCAATATTGTCGCGGTGGCCGAGCGAGTGCGCAACGTGCTCTATGGGTTGCCGCAGCAGCGCGAGTATGTCGAGCGATTGGCCAGGGAAGCCGAAGAGCAGGAGCAGGGTGGGGAGGAAGGCGCAGGCGCAGGCGCAGAGGAGGAAGATGGCGGGGAAGGCGAAAAGAAAGATCTGAAGGCGGAGAAGGAGGCGGCGGCCCGCAAGGCGATTGAGCATTTGCGAATGATCGACTTCATCACCCATCGCCTGCCCGAAGGCGCGGTGCTGGAACTGCTCTCGGATCAGTCGGCCTTTATCGAGAATTCGATCACCGAGGTGCAGACCAGCGCCCTGATCGGTGGGGCGATGGCGGTGGTGGTGCTCTTCATCTTTTTGCGCAATGTGATCCACACATTGATCATCGGGCTGACGATCCCGGTCTCGATCGTGGCGACCTTCGCGCCGATGTTTATGTTTGATGTGTCGCTCAATATCATGTCGCTCGGCGGGCTGGCGCTGGGGATCGGGATGCTGGTGGACAACTCGATCGTGGTGCTGGACAGTATCTTTCGCTGTCGGGAGGAGGGCGACGATCTGGTCAAAGCCACGATCCGGGGCACCGCCGAGGTTGGCACCGCGGTATTCGCCTCGACGCTGACGACAGTCACCGTGTTCTTTCCCATCGTCTTTGTCGAGGGCGTGGCCGGGCAGATCTTTGGCGATATGGCACTGACGGTGGTGTTCTCGCTATTGGCCTCTCTGGGGGTGGCGCTATTCTTCATTCCAATGCTCGCCTCGCGCCAACTCAACCGCACGGGCGGGTTGGCCGAGCAGGTCAGCCGCAGCGACTTTTTGCGCCCGCAAGCGCTCAGCCGGGTCCGCTCTGTCCTTGGCGAAGAAGGGAGCCTGTGGCGCAAGGTGATACCGATCGTCCTGGCCCTGCCCTACCTGGTCTACGAGATTTTGTTGCGGGTGCTGCTGGCGGCGGCGACCCTGGTGGCGGCGGTGCTCAAGGCAGCCTTCATTCTCGTTGCTGAGTTGTGGTGGTGGCTGATCAAACCCGTCGAGCATTTCTGGGTCAAGCGCGAGCGGACTTTCCAGCATTGGTTCAGCACCTGGGCCGCCGAGAGCAGGGTCGGCAAGTGGACCTTTTTCGCGCGCGTGTGGCCGGGCATTCTGGGTTTTGACTCGCCCCGGACACTCGCCGAGACTCTGCAGCGCTACTGGCGCTGGGGGGGCGGGTCCAAACGGCTGGTGTGGAAGGTCCTCAAAATATTGCTCTTCCCCCTGGTCTTGGCCTACCTGGTGGTGGTGCGCTTTGTGCTGGGTACGGTGCTCCGGCTGGTGGGCATTGTCCTGCACGTGGCCCTGATGATTCTCGGGCTGGTACTGGTGTTGGCGCTCTTCCTGCTAGGCTTGGTGTTGATGCCGTTTTTTCTGCCCTTGCTCTTTTTGTTTGAGCAGGGTTTCGGCCTGGTGCAACGGGCTTATCCGCTGCTTTTAGGTTGGGCGCTCAAGCAGCGGCTGTTGATTGTCGGCGGGGCTCTGGCCGCGCTGTTGTTCTGCTGGTTCAAGCTCCTGCCCGAGCTGGGTACGGAGCTGATTCCCCAGGTCCACCAGGCCGAATTCAACCTCGATCTCAGCTTGCCGGTGGGCACCCCACTGGACAAGACGGCCGAGGTCGTGCGCCAGATCGAAGATATCGCCAGCGCGCAGCCCGAAGTCGAGCGAGTGGCCACCACGGTGGGCACCGACCGCTCGGCGAGCTCTTCGTCGGAAGAGGGCGAGCACACTGCCCAGGTGACGATCCGCATGCAGGAGGGGTCCGATGCCGCGCAGGAAGAGAATTTGATCAAGCGTCTGCGCAGCCAGATTCGCGATATACCCGAAATCGAAGTCGAAGTCTCGCATCCGGCGCTGTTCAGCTTCAAGACGCCGGTCGAGGTCGAGGTCCGCGGCTACGATCTGCGCCGGCTGCGCCAGCTGAGCCTGGAGGTCGAGTCGCGGCTGGCCAGCCTCAACGGGCTAGTCGATGTCAAGTCGTCGCTGCAGGCGGGCAATCCCGAGCTGCAGATCAGCTATAAGCGCGAGCGGCTGGCCGCCTACAGCCTTTCCCTGCGCAATGTCGCCGAATTGGTGCGCCACAAGGTGCAGGGAAAGGTGGCCACCGACTTCCGCCAGGACGAGCGCCAGATCGACGTGCTGGTGCGCTTGCGCGAGGAGGACCGCCTGGGGCTTGACGAATTGCAGCGGTTGGTGATCAACCCCAACGCCCCGATCCCGATTCCGCTAGCGGCAGTGGCCGATATCCGGGTCAACGAGGGGCCGAGCGAGATCCGCCGCATCGACCAGCAGCGCGCCGCCGTGGTCACCGCCAATATCCAGGGCGTCGATCTCGGTACCGCCTCGGCGCTGATTCACGATGAGCTGACCCGGATGGATTTCCCAACGGGTTTCGATTTTCTGATCAGCGGCCAAAACGAGGAGATGGAGACCTCGTTGCAGAGCCTCTATTTTGCGCTGGGGTTGGCCATCTTCTTGGTCTATGTGGTCATGGCCAGCCAGTTCGAGTCGCTGGTGCATCCCTTTATCATCATGTTCACGGTGCCGCTGGCGCTGATCGGCGTGGTGGTGGCGCTCTATCTGGCGCAGGTGCCGCTGAGCGTGGTGGTCTTTATCGGTCTGATCATGCTCGCCGGCATTGTCGTCAACAACGCCATTGTCCTCGTCGACTATATCAATATCCTGCGCCGCACCGGTATGGAGAAAACCCAGGCCATTATCCAGGCCGGCGCAGTGCGGCTGCGCCCGATCACCATGACCACCGCGACGACGGTGCTGGGGCTCTTGCCAATGGCCTTGGGCCTGGGCGAGGGCGCCGAGATCCGCACGCCGATGGCCCTGACCGTAATCGCCGGTCTGCTCTCTTCTACTTTCCTCACCCTGGTGGTGATCCCGACCGTCTACTCGCTGGTCGACCGCCGTCCCTCGGAGGGAATCGATGGCCAAGCAAAACCAATACCCCCTGCCGCATTTTTCGGTCAACCGGCCGGTGACGGTGGTGATGTCGCTGATCGCCTTGCTGGTGGTGGGCTATATCGCCTACACCCGGATTCCACTGACGCTCTTTCCCGAGGGTTTCGACTGGCCCCGGCTCTTCGTCTGGGCCAACTACCCCAACGCCGGCGCGGTTGAGGTTGAGCAGAAGGTGGTGCACCTCCTCGAGGAGGCCATCGCCCAGGTCCCCCGGGTCAAGACGATTCGCTCCAACGCCTACAATGGCGGCGGCAATGCCCAAGTCGAGTTCCTGAAGGGCACGGACCTGCAGTTGGCCTTTGCCGATATGAAGGACCGACTCGATCGAGTGATGCCCGAACTGCCCGACGAAATCGAGCAGCTCTGGATTCGGCGCTGGGACCAGAATGACATCCCGATCATGGATTGCGCGATCATCCTCGAGGGCGACTACGCCGATCCCCGTTTGATCATCGACACCTATCTGGAGCCGGCGTTGCGTCGCGTCGATGGAGTTGTCAATATCGAGATTTGGGGCTCGCGCAGTAAGCAAGTTTTGATCGAGTTGGACCAGGGCAAGGTGCGCGGTCACGGGGTCAATGTCTTCGAGGCGGTCAATAGCCTGCGCGACCAGAATCTCACCGTGCCCGGCGGTTGGGTGATCGAGGGGGGCAAGAAGATCTACGTGCGCTCGGTGGGGCGCTACCAGAACCTCGAAGAGATCGCCAACACGGTGATCGACTCCGAGCATCAGCTGCAATTAGATGATATCGCCGAGGTTTCCTACAAGCGGCCGAAGCAGGATTGGGTCAACCGCATCGACCGCAAAGAGTCGTTGGGTTTCGGCGTCACCAAAGCCTCGGGTGCCAATGTGGTCCAGGTCGCCCAGGGTGTAGAGCAGGTGATGGAGGAGCTGAAGGCGCATCCCAAGCTCGAAGGTCTGGATTTCAGAATGTTCTGGAATCAGGGCGAGCAGGTGACCAACTCGGTCTACAACCTGCAGAATTCAGGTTTGTGGGGCGGGCTCTTCGCGGTGATCGTGCTCTTTTTCTTTCTGCGCGCGGTGCGCATTACGCTGATCATTACCCTGGCGATTCCGCTGTCGATTTTGGCGACGATCACCGCCTTGTACTTCATGGGCTGGTCGCTAAATATGGCGACGATGATGGGGCTGATGCTGAGCCTGGGGCTGGTGGTCGACAACGCCATCGTCATCGTCGAAAATATCTACCGCAAGCGCCAGGCGGGGGTCCCCGCGCGCGAGGCCTCGGTCGATGGGGCCGGCGAGGTGGGCCTGGCCGTGACGATGGCAACGCTGACGACGGTGGTGGTCTTCCTGCCCTTGATCTTGATGAGCGATGAGCCGGAGTTTTCGTTCTGGATGCTGCGCATCGGGCTGCCGGTGATCGTGGGTTTGGTGGCTTCGTTGCTCATCGCGCTGATCTTTATTCCCCTGGCCGCGCTCAAGCTCGCGACGAGCAAGGAGAAAGCTGAGCCGGGGATGATCGTCTGGTTCCGCAAACGCTACCTGCGCTCGCTGGGCTGGGTGCTGCGCAATCGCCTCGACGCCTTCGTGATTGCCCTGGTGGTTTTTGCCAGCATCCAGATCCCGTTGGAGGGCATGAAGCGCACCGATAAACAGGAGCGCAACCAGACGCGGATGGATCTGGCCTTCGAGATGCCCTCGGGCCAGTCGCTGGAGCAGGCCGAGAAGTTTATGAACGCCGTCGAAGACACGGTGATGTCGCGCAAGGTCGATTATAATGTCGATATGTTGCGGACCTCTTTCCGTCGCGGCTCGGGCCGGGTGACGATCTTCTTCGTTGAGGCGGATGACATAGAGTGGTATCAGGTGGCCTGGGATGATTTTAGCACCGGTGTTGGCTTGCGGGAAACGGTGTTTCTGGACTACATGGCGGTCGAGAAGGACCTCCGCGAGCGGCTCTATTTGCTGCCGGGAATTACGCTGCGGGTCAACTGGGAAAACTCCGAGCAGGACGCTCGGGTCAGTGTCAGTCTCTACGGCGAGGATACCCAGGTGTTGGTCCGGCTGGCCGAGGAGGTCGAGCGCCGGCTGGAGAGCATCCCCGGCCTGCTCTCGGTCAACACCGACATGGACCGCGGTAGTACCGAACTGCAGGTGCGCCTCGACCGCGACCAGGTACAGCGCTACGGCATCGATCCACGGGTGATCTCGGGCAATATCGCCTATGCATTGCGCGGCACCAATGTCAACAAATTTCACACCGACGATGGCCGCGAAGTCGATATCCGCGTACAATTGGCCAGTTACGACCGCCAGAATCTACAGGATCTCC